>JACPPM010000311.1 GCA_016191015.1 Acidobacteriota bacterium
AGAGCTCGGCTTCGAAGTGCACCTCGAACGATTCAATCCCGCCGACGAGCCGCAGTGCGCGGAGTGCATGAAAGAATCACCTGAACGATTCAGCACGATCTACACGCGACGTCGCGGAGATTCTGCAAATTGAGGTGAGATGGATCGCGAGGAGATGTTTGGAGTGCGTCCTCTGCGCCTCAGCGATAAGTCTCACTTCGGTATCCACGCCACCTGAGTAGTTACGAGTTTCTTATGCGATACATGCACGCCATTCTAGCCCGAGTTCACCGCGTTCCGACGCTGAAAGTGGAGAAAGCGCCGTCCTGACAAGCCGTTTGTCACTCGCTGGTCGTATGACCTATTTGGGGTTTTTTTCGGAGTTCGTTCGGTTCCGTTCGAGATCGAGCACGTCGAGCATGGCGCGTTGTGTGTCGTCCAGCTGGGACAGAACGGTACAGGCGTGGAGCTTTCCGGTCGGGATGGGCCACCGCGTTGATCACCGCCTCGCCTACAGCGACCGGCGGGAGGTTCCAGCGCTCGCGGCGGTGCACGGCGCCGATCTCGGCCCAGCCGAGCGCGTGCTTCTGGACGCAAGCGATCCCCTCCTCGATGGCCCACAGGGGGAGGGATCGGATCTCGGCGCGGTCGACTAGGAGGTTCTTGTCTGTGCTCCGGAACCGACCGGCCTGGATCCAGGCGTCTGGGAAATGGCGCTCACGGTCCAGGCCGAAGAGCAGCATGGCGTCCACGGTGGGCACCTTCCGCCCTGGTCGGCCGTGGACGAGGCCGAGGGTTCCGAGGTCGGCACGGGGCCGAGCCTGCGCACGGGCGCGAACGGCTCGGAAGCTTACTCGGAAGCGCTGGGAAGCATCAACCTTCCGACCTCACCACCACGAAGAGACCTCGCACGGTGTCTGGGGGCGCCCAACGCCCTGCGCTTCATCCGCGAAGGCGCGGGCGAGTAACCTTCTTCCGCGCTGGCCCGGCACGCGCCTTCGTCGGCTGCAAGCGCTGGTTAGGCCGCGCGACGGATGCCCCGGACGGCGCGGCGCCCTTCAGCCAGCGCTTGATCACCTTGGACGCGAACCGATAGTGGCTCGCGGTGTTCGGCCCAATGTACGTCGTCAGGGGGTGCTTGCCCGTCCACTCGAAATGTCCAGGCACGAGAAGCTGCTCGGGCGAGAGGGCTTCGATTACCTGGAGAATACGGCTATGTCCAGAATCGAAGCCGGCGCGAACCGCCGCCAGGGACCGCGACCGATGTTTCTCCCAAATCGCCCGATTGAGCCTCGGAGTTTCGCTCCACTTGTAGCCGGCCGCTGGCATCTCGGGCTTGACGCCCCGGAGCCCATCTTCGTACCAAGCCAGAAACATCCGCTGCCACTCTGCCAGGTGGGCAACAAGGTCCGACAGAGTCCATCCGCTGCCCCACACTCCTGGCTCGCGCCAGCGTGCCTTCGGCATCTGGCCAAGTCGCACGCAAAGCGAATCGTGTTCGGTTCGGATGTCGTCTATGAGGGCCTGCTTCGAATCGTACTTCATCGCCACGAACCCTTTCGTGATTGTCGGCCCAACGGACGCTTAAGCTCAGCGGCCAGCCGCAGGGCGCGAGCGAAGCGAGGGCCCGAGGACTGGTCCGCCGGAGCGAATAGTTCGGCCACGCTTGTCGTTCTTCACGCTATGCATATGTTGCAACTGGCACAGTGCGCATTGAAGCAAACTTGCGCCGGTTCGATTTAATTCGCTCAAGTTCATGCAGAGTTTCTGAAGTGAGGTAGCTCTCGCCACAGCTAGGGCAGCTGATCACAGGAACGTTCTCGATTACGAGAAGATCTTGGCCGTGGCCATAGCTTCGCGGGACGTGACGAATGCGTGCACCAAGCTTGCCGCAGATATCGCATAGGAGCGGCGATCGAGGGTCAGATTTTCGCTTCATACACTGTGATAATAACCAACTTACGTGTCGGGCTCAACTTTGCGACGACGCCGATATCACGGTCTTCCACCGATTCGCCTTCAATGACATACTTAAACTCGCCGGTATCGATATCCCTTTGGCGCTCCACAATGGTCCCTGTGAAGATGCCATTCTCTACGTCGAAAATAGTGAAACCATCCGCATTCATTTCTTCTTCGGCGTGGATCGTCATCACGTACGCGCCTTTGCGGACTTTGTCTCTTGCGCCGCGAAGAATTCGAGCAAACACCGAGTCAATTGTACATCAATCTGTCTGGCGTCATCCGCACCAGCGGGCCTAACGGGTCCGCGGCTCCGGTTGAACCAATTGTTCGCCAGCCATTTCACGTTGGACGTTGTGACAACACGTACGCGTCGAAGAGATCGGCCAGAGAAAGACCGCGATCTTCCGCATCAAAGAATTCATCGGTCAAATCATGGATTTCCTGCTGCCTGCCTTCGGGCAACGCCAGCAATTGACCCATTCGCGAATCACGGTCTACTGGCGGACCATCTGGACCGAAGTAGGCATTTGCCCTGTCTAGCAACGCCGCCGCGTCATCAGCCCCGATTCGCCGCAACACAGCAGGCGTCTCGCCGGCTAAGTCACCAGACGAGTTGATCAGGTATTGGTGCAGGCCGCCGTTATTGAGTTCCGCTTGTAAATTCATAATACAGAGGGCGTCTCGTTGCAGACGAGAAAGGCCATCAACGCCGCTCTTTTCTAGCGTGCGCCAGTAATCGTCGTTGCATTGCTCAAGGTACTCAGCGTCAGTCATGTCTGGTGGCGAACGGATATGGAGTTCAGCGGCGATAGGGGTAGGGACGCCCGGTTGTCCCGGGCGCCCCTCCCTCCGAACTGTGCAGGCGGATCTCTCGCACACAGCTCTCCAGTTGGGGGTTTTACCCACGAGGGGATTGCATGTAGGCCTGATGGGCATTCAGTAACGAGAACAGGCCCATCTGGTCGAAGAAAGCATTTGGCCATCGGTTGTGGTCGTATCCGCGACCACGTCCTTTCCTTTTTGACCGCTTCCGCAGGTTGCTCCTCAGTCGCATTCGCATCCACTTGTCTAGGTGCCGGTGGACGCTTTCGTGCGCGGTACGGAAATATCCGGACCATCCTTGTAGCCGCTGGTTGACTTTCACGACGATCACTTGCAGGCTGTGCGCGTTGGTGCGCCGGGTGATGCCCCGGATCGCATCTTTGAGCTTCTGTTCGCTCTTTGGCCGGACGAACCGGTAGAACGTCCGGGTTGGCCGATCGTCCTTCTTGTTTTGTTTCTGCATGAAACGAAACCCGAGGAAATCGAATGTCGCCCTTGGTTCATCCATGTTCACGATCTTGGTCTTCTCCGGGTGCAGTGTCAGGCCTCGACGCTGAGTCCATTCCTGGATCGCAGCCAGTGCCTGGCGGGCTTCTGTCTCATTTGTGCAAAGCACGACGAAGTCATCTGCGTGCCGGACCATGCCAACGTTGCGCGCCGTCATTTCGTGGTCCAGGTCGTTGAGGTAAAGGTTGGCAAGCAATGGGCTGATGACTCCCCCTTGCGGGGTCCCTTCTTGCCTGCTTCCCTCGGCCGCGATTTCCTGTCCCCCTTCGATGACGCCAGCCCTGAGGAACCCTGCAATGAGCTCCAGTATCCGGGCATCGGCGATTTTCTCCTCCACCAGGACGAGCAGGTGGTTGTGTGGGATGCTGTCAAAATAGGCTTTGAGGTCAGCATCTATCACCCAGACCTCCCCTTTCCGCAGATGGCTCATGACCGCGGCAAGGGCATCCTTCGCTCCGCGCCCGGGTCTGAAGCCGTAGCTATTCGGATTGAATCCGATCTCGAAGATCGGCTCGATTCCTATCCTCAGTGCGGCTTGTACGACCCGGTCTCGTACCGTCGGTATCCCCAGCGGCCTTTGCTCACTGCTTCCCGGCTTTGGTATGTACACTCGCCGAATTGCCTGCGGCTGATATCGTCCTTCCCGCAGCTCTTCCCGTAGCTTCTGCAGCTCCTCTTCCGCTCGTCGCTCGAATGCCTCGATGCTTACGTGATCTGTCCCCGGTGCGCCCTGGTTGGCTCGTACCTGTCGCCAGGCTGCTCCCAGAGCTCCCGGTCTCACCATCTTGTCAATCAGGCTGTACCACTTGCCCCCTTTCACTCCTATGTCGAGTGCTTGCAACATCCGATCGGTCCAGAAGGTTCGTTCCACCCACCACCATCGTGCGGCAGCGGTTTCTCCGTCGCGCCTAGTCGTTGCCGACACTGCTATCCGGCCTTGCGGCGTCCCCTCTGTCCCCATCGTCTCCACCTCCCTGCCTCCCTTCGCTCCACCGGTTTTCACCGGCTTCTTCGCTACTACGAAGGCTCTGACTCCTGCTCCGCCCGATCCCGGTCTTCCGACCTTCGGCTCGTCTTGCGGTGCAGGTCTCCCCCATTAACGTCATGCGACCTTCTGAGCGTTCTGTCGCCAACCACCCCGTACCCTCCCAGGTGGGTTCCACGCTTCCCCTACCCTCCTGGTCCTCAGCTTTCGCCGGGAGACTTCGCCTTTTCTACGCAGGCTCGTCAGGGTCACAAGGCCGAATCGCGTTCGTCATCCTACGGACCGCTCATTCCCGTCCTCCTGCTCTCCACATCGCCTCGCGACGATGCAGTTGGGTTCCGGTACCGGGTCGGAGTGCGAGTACCCGGACAGGGACTTCCACCCTGCAAGTCGCGTGCGCTCTGGGGCGCACCTAAGGGCGACCGGAGGGTCGCCCTGTGGTCCGCTGCAACGAGGGGTTAGCCGGCCAGCCACTACGCAGAGAACTCCGCCCTGATTCGCTCAGAGAGCAATCGACGGATGATCCAGACGAATAGCACGGCGAGACCGAGCGCGAATACCACCATGAACACCTGCATGACCACCAGGAAGCCCGAGAAGCCTGGAGGGACAGGCTGGCCGTGGAATGGTGCGCTCGAGAACAGGCTCCAGGCTAGGCCGAGGCTTCCAACGAACCAGGCAACACCTAGACCAAGCAGTACGACCATGAGTCGCCGGCCCCAGTCCTTCCGCCGCAGGAGGCCGATGGAAGCTGCAAGTGTTGTGCTTGAGACAAGAAGAGCTAGTGCGAACCACAGCCAGATATGGGTCATGAAGAACTGGAAGAAGATGGGCAACTTGGCGAATTCTGGATCGGCCCGGGCTGCGTCGTTCATCTTCTCGACAGGGAAGAGGGTTGCCACCATTAGGTTCTGGAGCACTCCGATGAAGGTGCCCATGGCCGAGAATGCCAGAAACACCCATCCGACGGCCGTGACGAACGGCGACCGTGGAACCGCCGGACTCTTGCTCTGATGGGTGATTACAAGCTCCTCATGGCCGGCTAACATTGTTTGAACTAAACCGCTGGCGCGGTGGAACGGCGGCGGTCTGCGGCGGTCTTGAATTGTCGTGTGCGGGGGTGAGGCTTGCCCGGCACGCGCAACCGGTCCATCAGCTTCGGGGCCGAACCTGCGGGGCTGCCGGGCTGCGGTGGACAAACAGCGCCTTTACCCGCTGGACTTCGTTGCACTTGGCTTATCTGTGCATTCATCGTCATGCAGACACGCTTGCCCCGTCACGGGTCAAGCAGCTTTTCCCTGGCTCTAGACTCATCTTCATAACCGTACGTTCACCTGCAAAAGCACCATCGGCAAGTAAACTGACACTGACGAACCATCTGGTCAAAGCGTGTCCACCTTTTTCACTTCGATCGGGTTCGCCGCCGCAGCCTTGGGTGGCGGAGGTGGTGGTGGGGCCGTCAAAAGGCACTGATTGCACCCACCGTGGGGAGGTTCGTGTTGGAGAGCAGAGGGGTGACCGCAATTGATCCAATGATCACGACCTGTGCCACAACCGCGATCGTGAACGTCGCGGGGCGCCGGCTCCTCCCGTGCTTTCTGGCTGAATCGATCATCGTTTCCACGAACATGGTGAATCACCCACCCTTCCTTCTTCACTTACCCGCCTGAAACCGGTGGAGTATGGCATATTCTAGCGCAACTCCACCTCAGTCCGAGCAGTCTTTTCTCATATCACGATCTCCCGGCAGGCGCTCACGCGGCGCGTCCTTGTCGTGGGCGGTGGAAACGTCGCGATCGACGCGGCGCCGGTTGCGCGCAGGCTCCGCGCCGTGGACGTGAGGGTTGTGAGCCTGGAAGGATTCGACGAGCTCCCTGCCTGGGAGTGGGAGATCGAAGAGGCTGCCGAGGAAGGCATCGGCTTTCTTCCAACCTGGGGCCCC
>JACPPM010000308.1 GCA_016191015.1 Acidobacteriota bacterium
CCTCAAAGCCGCGCATCGCAAGCACGGCCTGCTCCTCAACTTCGCCGCCACCACCCTCCAAATCAAGCGCGTCATCGCCAACTGAAACAGATCCCTTCCTGCCTTCCTAACTTCCTGCCTTCCTGAGAGGGGTTCGGAGGATCTCACCCACTCGAACGTTTTGCCATTTCGTGTCAACACTCAACTTCTTAGACACTAACGCGGCGGCGCCGCAAGCAAACAGCGCGACGGTGCCTCGTCGTCTGGCCGAGTGCGGATTCGATCTGTGGAATTCTCCTCGGCCGGACGTTCCACAGAACCGAAGTCATGGACTGTCCTGTGGGGAGACAAAATTGTTCTCGTACGGCGCGTTTCCCATAGTGCAGCCCGGGAGTCGCTTCCCGCAGTTGTGGTCGTGCGCCACCCAACCGGCTTCACGCACTTCGTGGTGGTCTGGAGTCGTCACGGCTGGGTGGTGCAGGTCATGGACCCGGCTACCGGCCGCCGTTGCGGTCGTGCTGCCCGTCGCCTCACAGCTCATCGTCGGCGAGCAGGACATGCGAGTGCGTGCTCACAACGGAGCGATCGGACGCTTCTATCTGGATTCCCTGCTCGGTTTTTCCGCATTGCGTGCTCACGGGGCTGAGCGCGCCATGACAGTCGAACATGAAGCACGGCTCACCGAATGGACGCGCGCAAGCTCGCAGCTCCTCAAGACGAAGCTGGGCAGCCTGAGTCTCCAGTCGGTCGTGGCTTACGGTCTCGCAATCGCGATCTTGTCTCATCTCATCACGTGATGCACGCGGGGCCTTCCGGCAGCGTCCTCCTGTTCGCCTACTGGCTCATGAGCCTGCCGCTGCTCGGTGAGAAAATCGGATTCCTCACCGGACTCTATTCCTCGCAACGCAACATGATGTTCCGGCTGATCGAGCCTCTGGGCGCAATCGAAGACGATGAGAGCGAGGCGACCGCCGGCACCACGGCCTCACCCTCGGGCGAGAGCTCCCAGTCGGCCAGACGAAACGGCGTCCAAATACGCTGTGCCGATGTTCGTGTTCAGATCTCGGGACATGTCCTTCTCGATCGGATAAGTCTGACCATCGAGGCGGGGTCTCACGTGGCCGTAGCGGGAACATCGGGGGCTGGCAAGACGAGTCTGGTTGGACTGTTTCTAGGCTGGCAACGACCGGCGTCCGGTCAAGTCCTGGTTGATGGTGTGCCGCTGGTCGGCTCCACCCTCGATCGGCTGAGATCCGATACCGCATGGGTGGACCCCGGCGTGCACCTCTGGAACCGATCGCTTCTGGAGAACGTGCTCTACGGGCATTCGTCCGAAGACGTAGGTGCGGCCGGGCAGGCCATCAGGCTTACGGATCTGGGGACCTTGCTTGAGACGCTTCCCGAGGGGCTGCAGACGAACATTGGCGAGAGTGGAGGACGGTTATCCGGGGGTGAGGGGCAACGGGCGAGGCTGGCGAGAGCGATGTTGAGGCTCGAACCCGGCCTGATCATCCTCGACGAGCCCTTTCGCGGGCTCGACCGGCGGAGCCGGAGCCGGCTTCTCGCGCTGGCGCGTCGTCTCTGGCAGCGCGCAACTCTGCTGTGTGTCACGCACGATATCGCGGCGACGCTGACGTTCAACCGTGTTCTCGTTCTGGATGGTGGCAGCATTCTCGAAGACGGCAACCCCTCCCTCCTGGCGGCACAGCCGGGCTCGCGCCACCGCGCGATGCTGGAAGCCGAGAAAGACGTGGGGTCGCGCCTCTGGGGCGGGGACCACTGGGAGCGTTTTCGATTGGAGGGTGGACAGCTTGTGCCCGCCCCTATCGACGCCGAAGACGATGCTCCACAGACAGCGAAGATCGAGGCCGACCTGCTTTCATGAGCTTCGATTTCGACGCGTTGACGTGGTCGACAGCGGAGCTGGGCCGTGCGATTGCGGAGCTAGTCAAGCGGAGCGGTCTCGGCCCACGATCCGCTGACATCCCTCAACTGCCGCTGCATCTCGCGTCGGATTCGCCGGAGGAATGGAGCGGGTGGATCGAGGGCGCTGCGGGACGGCTGGGAGTGGAGGCGGTGCATGTGCAATCTTCATACGCCAACGTTGAGCAGATACTCAGGGCTGCCGGCCCGGCGCTCCTAGTCCTGCCTCCCCCGCGTGAGCCGCGCGTCCTGGCCGTGATCGGTGCGCGAAGCCGGAAGGTGCGAATCTTGAGGCGGGACCGTACTGTCGAGAACGTCCCCATCGCGCGTGTATGCGGAGCCATGTCTGCGCACTTCGAGGAGGCGATTCAAGGCGACATTGAAAAGCAGCTCGATGCGATCGGCCTTGCGTCGCTGCGCCGAACGCGAGCCCGGGCGGGGCTCACGCGGGAACGGCTCGGCTCCCGCGTCGTCGCGCACTGCTGGGTTCTCTCCGCGGGCAGCGCACGTTTTTGGCTACCTTCGATCTGTTGATGGCGGTGCTGGTTGGAGCGGCGGGCGGGAGCGGCCTCACTCTTCCCCTGGTGATCGTGGTGTGGCTGGGGCCTGTCGCGGGGCTCGGGTACGTACACTGGGAAAGCGGTGCGCTTGGACCCGTGCGCGTCTGAGAATGAGCCGCGACCTGATCGAACAACTTGTGGGGCAGCAGACACGCCTCGTCCAGGAACCACGCGAGCGGTGGCATGCCGGTGAAGATCCGGTCCTCTCCGGATACGTAGAACGGGGACAGAAGATGGACCGGCTGGCCTCGACGCTGAAATGGCTCCCCGCGCGAGGATGGCTGATCCTCGGCATGATCGCTGTGGCGCCGATGTACCTGCGCGGCGAGCCGGCCGAGCTGGCGGACGTGGCCGTGCAGCTTGGGGTCGTCCTCATCGCCTTTCGCGGATTCAAGAGGCTGGCTGACGGCCTTGTGAACATGGCGAGCGACGCGTGCGCTCTCGATCAGCTCCGCCTACTCTTCGATGCCGCGAAACGGGTCGATGACTCGGCGGCGATGAGGTGGGCTGACTCCGCAGCAGAGGTGGCGCACCATCCGCCCCGCCCAGTGCTCGAAGCTCAACAGGTGGTCTTCCGGTACCGGGGATCGGGCCGCGCCATCCTGGACGGTTGCGATCTCGGTATCAACCCGGGAGATAAGCTCCTGTTGCTGGGGGGAATCCGGAAGTGGAAAGTCCACTCCGGCGGCGCTGCTCTCGGGGCAGCTCTCCCCGGAATCAGGACTCCTGCAACTCGATAGCCTCGACAGGCACACGCTTGGGATGGCGGGACGGCGGCGACGAGTGGCCTCGGCCCCGCAGTTCCGGATGAACCATGTCTTTGCGGAGACACTCGCCTTCAATCTGCTGATGGGGCGAAACTGGCGCGCGCAGGCGCTCCGGGCGAATCGGGTCCGACGGAACGTGCCGTGCAGAAAGTTGCCCGTTTATGCGTTCTACGTGTTGATGCAAGGCGGACCAATTCGGCCCGCGTGGGGGCTCGATCGTGCTGGCTGAGTGCTTCCAGATCAACTTTTTTCTTGGAGAACTGGACGAGATGTCAAACAAGGGTAAGACGGGGTTTCTGGATTTGTGTGCGTTGGTCGTATCGGTGGCGTGCGGGGCGACCATCTGCGACGCGGCCATCCCGCAGTCAGAGCGGGAGGCGTTGATAAGACTGTACGAAAGCACGAACGGATCGGAATGGATCAGGAGCACGAACTGGCTCAGGGAATCGGGGACCGAGAAGGACTGGTACGGCGTAGTCGTGTACTCGGTAGGTGGACAGGACCATGTGAGCGCCATCGGTCTGGCTGTAAACGGATTAAGGGGACCAGTCCCCTCGGAGATCGGCGATCTGTCGAAGCTAAAGGTCCTCAACCTCGCCGGCAACAGGCTTACCGGAGCTATCCCTGTCCAGCTTACGAGTATCAGCACGCTTTGGGTGCTCGAGCTCCAAAACAACTTCCTGGAGGGAGGCATCCCGTCTGAGATCGGCGCGCTGACTGACCTGGCGCTCGTGGATCTGAGCTACAACCAATTGAGCGGCAACATCCCCGCCTCGCTTGGCAACCTCTCGAAACTCGCGACTCTGTCGCTGGGTTTCAACAGGCTCAGTGGGAACGTGCCGCTCGTGCTCGCCGCAATCCCGGATCTTCACTTCCTGCAACTGCAGAACAATCAACTGGGCGGGATCGCATCTGGGGCGCATACTGTGCCCATTCTGGCGGGACTCGCTGCGTTTTCCAACCTGATCGAGTTGAACGTGTCGAGCAACCGGCTCGTCGGCGAGGTACCGCCGGAGATCCTTGGCCTCGTCAATCTCCTGGATGACTACTCGGACCTGCGATGGAATGCGCTCTACACACACGACGACTCCGTTCGCACGTTCCTCAACACAAAACAGAAAGGCGGGGACTGGGACAGTACTCAAACGCTTGCACCGACCGGGCTGAGTGTCGGCGCCATGACGAGCAGCACGGTCCAGCTCGCATGGGACCCGGTCTCATATCTCGCCAACCAAGGCGGATACAGCGTTTACTACTCCAGAACCTCGGGCGGTCCCTATGCGTACTTCGGTACGACATCGAGCAAGGCCGTCGCCTCGATGACCGTAACGGGGTTGAGTCAGTCCAGCACGTACTATCTTGTCGTCAGAACACGGACGGATCCGCACTCGAGCAACTCGAATGTAGTCGAGAGCGACAACAGCAGCGAGGTGTCTGTCACAACGTCCTCCTACATCTGTCCGCCCATCACCCTTGGGCCCGGCTCCCTGCCCGAGGGACAGGTCGGCACGCCGTACGCGCAGATTCTGAGCGCGGCTGGTGGGATCGGGTCCTACGCTTTCACCGTGACTCAAGGTCATTCTCCAGACGGACTGTCGCTGGATCCGGCAACTGGGGTCTTATCCGGGACGCCTACAGCGTCGGGGGTTTACGATTTCGCAGTCACCGCCACCGACTCTCTGGGGTGCACGGGAAGCCAGGTGTACGCGGTGAGTGTGCACGGCGGTGAGTGCGCTAGCTGCCCAATTATCAGCAGGATCAAAAGCAGAAGGGCGAAGCCGGGAACACCGGCCACCCTCGTGGGGAGCGGGTTCTCGAAGGCAGCCAAGCAGAATAGGGTGACCTTCGGACAGTACTCAGCGAAGATCACGAAAGCCAAGCCCACCAAACTGACCGTGATCATTCCCAGGAAACTGAAGAAAGGGCAGGTGGTCGATGTTACCGTTACAGTTGGGGTGAACACGAGTGCGCCTGAACCGTTTGTGGTCAAATAGCCAGAGCGGCAGAGCTAGGCCTACCGGCGCAATGAAGCGATGCGACTCCCGTAGACATTTGCGGTTGGAACCGTGATCAAATCCTCGCGACCCAGGGTCCAAGGCGATCGAGCTCTGATCGACGAACCAGCGAGGTGCCACCTGAAGCGGACCGTCTGCATTTCCGTTCTGCTGTCAGCCGCCCTGCTCGCGGCTGAGGGCGGCACGTACCGGAATGAGATCGTCCGTCTTGCGCAGCTCCTCGGCGACAAAGACTACAACTCCGCCATCACTGGTCTCACGGCGCTCATCCAGCACCCCGCCACTCCGCGTTGGCTTCGGTCCTCCAGCTACTTCGACCTGGGCTTCGCACACTTCTCCTCCAACCAGATCGACCTCGGCATGGAGGCCTTCGACAAGGCCGTCCAGATCGGGTTCGATGACTTCATCGTCGTCCACGAGCAGAATGTTTTCACGCCGCACTTCAAGACTGCCCGATTCCAGGCCATCTACGGTCGCATGCACATTGCAGCGGCGGACGCGGCCGAGCTGTTCTGGTTGAAGGCGGAAATCAAGTCCATGATCCAAGACATGAGCATGATGATCACGGAGAACATTGGCCGAGTCGACGATGAGTATACTGATGTTCCTCAGTCCGTGATCCCCACGAGACAGACTTCATCGGTCGCGGTCCTGACGCAGCGCGAGGTTCTCGCCATCGCGCAGACACTCCAAAAGACCATGGTGATGCAGTCAGACATCAGCCGGAAAGGCCACCTCATGCAGATGGGGATCATCCGTAACATGCCATCCGGCCGGGAGGTCGGCTCGATCAACGCCGACGCAGCGGAACGGCTGCGTCGGGTTCAGGAATCGATCCGCCGCGCGCACGAACGGGCACAGCAGCGGCGCGATGCCATCACCAGGCGCGCCTTCGTTCTCCCTGCCGGAACCTCCACAACCCCAGTGCCGTGCCCACCCCTCGGCAGCGTCCATCCGCCGAAGGCGTCCGGGTTTCCTGCTGCCGCGAAGCGACCCTTTGTCGAGCGCTGAGGCGCGCGAAAAGCCCAACGCGGCTGAGCCGCAACCAAAAAGGTTGCGTCTCCGCCGCGCGTGAGAGCGACCGACCCGCTTCGCGGGCCTGGAGCGTGGAGCGTGAGAGCGTTCTTCCGAGCCACTCTGATCAGTTCGAGGCGACCGCTCCGTTCCTGCATTCCTCTCCTCCTGCTTTCCTTAGAGGGATCGGGAGGATTCAGCATTGTCAAGAA
>JACPPM010000303.1 GCA_016191015.1 Acidobacteriota bacterium
GCGCCTTGCATGAGGGGCTCGCTCCGCTCGCAGCCGAGATCCGCCATACCACCTAGTCACCAAGACACTAGGACCCACCTAGCGGATCGCTTTGCCCCTTGGTGCGGCTTGGTGCCTTGGAGTCTTGGTGGTTTGCACGTCGGACACCTCACCCACAGCTGACAACATGTTGGTAAGAATGGGCCGCTAAGCGGCCTAGATCCTAGCCCCTGATGGTAGCCCCTGATCGTAATCCCTACTTCTTCTCCTGCGCGGCAATCTTTTGTGCAAGAACCTGCTGCTGCAGGGAGACGGCCTCGCGGTAGGTCTTGATCGCGAGATCCTTGCGGTTGTGTTTCTTATGCAGCCGCGCCACCTCCATCAGCAACCCTGCCTTAGCCTCGGGATGCCGGAGGCACCCCTTGCCTGTCTCCAATACCTTGATGGCCATGTCATCCTGGCTGCGGCGTTCGAGCTCTCCTACGACCTCATCGATTTCGTTCAGGAGAAAGAGGTCGTACCTTTCGGGAAACCCCAATCTCATGATCTTCGACGTTTCCTGCGTCGCTTCGTCATACTTGCCGTCTTCGATGAGAATCATGACAATCTCGTGCTGGGCCTGGGCCATGTCGAAAAGTACGCGCACCTTGTCGAACTCCTTGTCGACTTCGAGGGGGTTGGCCCAGGGCTGGATCAGGATCTGCATCTGGCGCATCTGTGATTGGGCTCGACGCATCTCCTCCTGCGCGGTCGCCTGAGCTCTCTCCATGACGGCTTTCATCTGCTCGGCACGCTGCTTCTGCAGCTCCAGTGCTCGCTTCTCCTCTTCAGCGCTCTTCTCATCCGGCGCCGCCCAGGCCGCAAGAGGCGGCAACGCCAGGGCCGCCGTTAAAATCCACGCTGGTTTCATCACCTGTCACCTCCTTGAGCAACCGGTCGCACATTCTGGCCGGTTCCCTCCACCCTGAACGGATTGCGGCCGGACAGGGAATCCCGGTATTCGAACGGGGCGTGCTTCTGCTCGAAGCGCGACACCGCAAAAACGTTTGTGACGGGGGCCGGTCGCGGCTTCGAATCGATCTGCTCGAGGATCGCCGCCTCCACCCGCTTTTCCTGTATACGGGCGCCGAACACAGCGACCATCAGCATGGCCGCGACCCCCACGCCAGCCCAGGCCAGACGCCACCACGCGGGATGATCGCGCTTCCGGTCCCGCGCCTCCAAAAACCTCGCAAACAGTGCCGGATCCGGCTCGACTGCTCCCAGGCGTCTGCGGAACTCCGCATCCATTACCCGAAACGATTCCACCTCACTCCGGCACTCCGCGCACGCCTCGAAATGATCTTCGAGCTCGCTCACCGCACATGGAGACAGTTCCCCGTCGAGGAATGCCGAAATCTCCAGACGCACCTCATGACACCTCATACCCCGTTACCTCCGCTCTTCCCGTCGCGCAGTCGGAGCCACTGCTCCCGCACCATCTCTCGCGCACGATGGATATCGGTCTTCACGGCAGCCAACGACTTGCCGCTCATTCTCGCAATATCGGCGTACTCCCGCTGCTCAATCACGCCCAGGATGAAAATCGACCTGTAGCGGGGCGGGATCCTCAGCAGAATCCTCTGAAGATCCACCGACACTTCGGCCGCCGCGTGCTCCGAAAAAGCCGACGCCGGCTCGGCCACCTCCTCAATCGGCTCGACCCGTGGACGTTTCTTCCTCAAATGGCTGATCGCTGTATTCCGCGCGATCGAGAAGGTCCACCCCAGAAAGCTCTCCTCGGAATTCAACCGGCTGAGGTTTCGATGGACCTTGAGCAGCGTCTCCTGCATCAGTTCCTCAGCCTCTCCCATGTGGCCCACCATGCGGAACAGAAACGTGTAGACGGGTCGCTTGATCCGGTCGTAAAGTTCCCTGAATGCCAAATCATCTGTGGATGCGCGCTTCGCCAGCTCTCCCAGTGTCGACTGTGCCGCTCCCGGCGGCGCCGCCACGGGCCTCAAGACAGCACCACTTGCGCTCCCTCCCATCTCTATCATTCAGGACGACTTCGGGGAGGAGCAAGTTACAAATTCGAGCAGCTGCGGGAAGGTGATGATCGAAATATCAGGAACCGCCGCCCGCACTTCCTCCGGCTTCAGCCCGTAGAGGACCCCGCATGTCATGGCGCCCGCCGCGCGACCGCCGAGGATGTCATTGGCCGAGTCGCCGACCACCAGCGTGCTGCCAGGACGAACGCCGGTCCGTGTCATGATCTCCAGGAACCCACCCGGATCCGGTTTTCGCGTGGCGAAGCTGTCTCCGCCGTAGACACCGCCGAAATACCTGGCGATTCCGAGCCCCTCCAGGATTCGAACCGACATCGCCTCCCCCTTGTTGCTCAGCACGCACATCCGACAGCACCCTTCCAAAGCTGCGAGGGTCTCGTCGACTCCCGGGTATGCGCGCGTGTGGTCGAGGAGGTGGTCGCCATAGTGTCTGGTGAAAGTGCCATAAACGGAGCCGACGGTCCCATCCGCGACGCCGTTCGGACGGAAGGCCTCCGGCACTCCGCGCAGGACGAGGTTCTTCGCACCGTCCCCGACTAGCTGGCGAACGGTCTCGGATGTCAGCAATGGGAACCCGTGCACTCCGAGGGCGTGGTTCAGGCTGATCGTCAGGTCCTCCAGCGAATCCACCAGCGTTCCGTCGAGGTCGAATACGATCAGGTCAGTCTTCATCTCACCTCAACCCCTGGCCCCATCTGTGATCCCCAGCACTCTGCTGGAGCGAACGCGACGCGCGTCACCACACCACTGTCTCCACGTACTATTATATTGGCAGGTCTGCACGGCGACACAGATAAGGTTCGATCCCGATCTTGCCGATGAAGGAAGGCAAGAAGGCGATCGGAGACAGGAGGTGATTGACATGACTAGCTGGTTGGACAGTCGTTCACCGACGGAGTACTTCAAGTCGGAGGTGGAATCGGCGCTGGAGCATCAGAAGGTGAGCGCGTCTGAGGACGCCTCGTTCTATCTGGTCAATCTGTTGGCATCGAGGATACGGAGCGGGCCGACGCAAGGACCGCAAACCGAGAGTGAAGAGGAGCCGCTGGCGGTGAGGCTGCTTGCAGCGATGTCTCATCCGGGCCTCAGCGAGCAGATATGTGCGATGAGGGAGGTTGGCGATTTCGCGCTGTTCATGTCCGGCATATTCTCTGACCGGCTCGTGAGAAGCTCCGTCGACATCGCCTACTACATTGGGATCGGCAGCAACGCCTACACATGGTTGAGCCAGGCTCACCCGGGCAGGCTCTATCCGAGTCTTTTCCAGGAGCTCGCTGCCCGCTTCACACCCTTCGTGGACGTGCTCTCCGAGGTGAGCGAGCACGCGCAACTCTCGAATAACCAAAACCTTCTCGCGCTCTACGAATTTTGGCTCTCGACGGGAAGCCGCAGGAGAGAGGGACGGCTGCTTCGGATGGGGCTGGCGCCGCGGCGGGCACCCGGAGAAGGCTGAGCCGAACGCGGGAGAGCGGAGCGATGGTTGCGGGCTGAGGAGAGATGCGCGACTCGGGGGCCGTCGGGATTTTGAGGCGGATCGAGCGACAGATCCGCCTGCTGTATGCTCTCGAACAGGGCGGAGGCGTTGAAGACTTCCTGATCGAGGAGAAGGTCGGGCCGTTCGCGAGCGAGGAGACGGTGATCGTCAGCTCGCCTGAAGGCGTCGAGGTGGGAGTCTACATCGATCCGGAGCTTCTGCGGTTCCTCGCGCGGTGTGACCCTTGGGTGGCGCTGGATAGCACGAATCTTTTCCCCTTCTGCCGAGTGCTGGAGGAGATCAGCCATTTCACCTACCTGCAGTGGAACGCCGGGCACGACAAGCCGGTTACGGCGCTCGAGATGGAGTTGCAGGCGGAGGTCGACAAGTTCGTGCTCTCGGCTCTCTATCTCTCCGTCCAGAACGACGGGCGTGTGCCCGTCCGCCTCGCCGATACCGTCCTGTATGCCGCCGAATTCGATCCGGCTCTCGAATCGAACCTCCTGTCGCGCTACCGAACCGCTCAACGGCTGGCAGCCCGGTACTGCGCTCATCTGCAGCGATGCTTCCTGCGGGCGGGGAGATTCCACGACCTGCTGGCCGAGATCCGGCGGTTCTACCGGATGAGTCACTACGGCAAGATCGATCACATTCATGGCCGCGTCCCGCAGGCGGCCTGAGAGATACGGAGACGCGATGCGGCAGCTCTGTGGGTTCGTCCGGCGGCTCGAGGACGGACGTATTCCACGCGTCGCTGACGTGCCCTACTGAAACTTAGCTTTACCTCGATGTTGCAGATGATCTAAGATACAAGCTGGATGCACGACACGAGATGAACAAGACGAAAAAGCGGGAGGATTTCCTGGACACCTTTTTCCCGGCGGAGATGAGGGACCTGCCTCCGACGAAGCATCTACGGCTGGATTCCTTCGAACGTGAGATCCTGCACAACATGCATCTCGAGATGCCACGCGGAGACTCCTATCTCCTGCTGTCGCCCGGGCTGATGGTCCTGCGCCCGAAGGAGGCGGCTGAGGTCGAAGAGACGCTGAAGGGTGAGGAGGAGTTTCTGACGCAGCTCAAGCGCTTCGTCATGCAGGACCTGGTCTTCAATTCGGCGATTCTCGAAGGCAACAGCTACTTCCTCGACCAGAATTACCATCTCACGATCGTTCGCTTCATCCCCGCGGGCGCCGGGACCTACGAGCTCAAGCTCTACACCAACACCCGTCTCGATCTCATCACGCACTACTCGGACAAGATCTACCTGGGCCATGAGATCATCAGCCTCGTGGAAGAGAAGAAGCATTTCGGGCTGCCGTATCTCCTGAGCTGCATCAAGCGGGAATACGAGAGGCTGAGACTCGATTCGCGCGATCGCCTCAGGAATCCGCGCCGATACCAGTCGACCCTGATGAATGAAATCGGGGAGCTCGTAGCGGAAATCACCGTTGAGAGCGAGGAATATTTGAGCGAGCTTCCGGCGCACGTCGACGACGGGACCTGCAACGTGGAGGAGCTGAATCATATCAACTCGCGCAATCGGGCGATGAAACACCTCTTGATCGAGCTGGCCGATTCGGTCTCGGAATACGACAGCCTTTTGCGGGCTCATCACGAGAACGACTACGCCCGATACCTGACCAAGTTCAAGAAGGACATCGTCAACCTCATCAACCTCTATTCGATCAAGGTCATTCCCGCCTTTTCCCGCCGCACGCGCTCCTGAAATCTCGATTGTCCTGATCGGCTCAGCTCTGCAACCCGTGTGTGTTGTTGTCTGATCTAGTAGACTAGTGTCCAAGAAGTTGAGTGCTTACACGAAATGGCAAAAGATTTCACACGGCAAAAGCTTCCGAACTCCTCTCAGGAAAGCAGGAGGAGTGGAATGCAGGAACGGAGCGATCGCCTCAGACGGATCAGAGTGGCTCGGAAGAACGCTCTCGCGCTCCACGCTCTAGGCCTGCGAAGCGGGCCGGACGCTCTCACGCGCGCCTCCACCGCGTTAGGCAGAGCAGGGCAGGAGTGATGGAACCGAGCAGGCCGAGGGTGACCTTGAGGAGCTTCTCACGCGAACCCTACGCTTCTGCCATCGCGGCGGCCCGAAGCTGTTACGCGCCCCGGGTGATCGAACCATCCGAGGTCACCGCGGCTCAGCGCGATTCAGTCGGCCCGCTGACCTACGGGGCAGGCCACCATACGGTCTACCAGCACGCCCATTTCGAGTTCGGCCTCGAGAATGTTTCGCGTCATTTCGTCTGGAGCTTCCTGCACTCACATCCGTTTTACAACTCTGAGCAGAGCTCGCAGAGGTACGTCAAGCAGAAGCAGGTTGCCGCCTTCGCACCGCCGCTCGAAGGCGACGTCGCCGGCATCTATGAGACGGCGATCGCCGCTTCCTGGGACAGTTACTTCCGCCTGATCGAGATTCTGCGCCCTGTGGCGCGTGAGAAGCTGTGTGCCCTGTACCATGTGCGGCCAACATCGCTCGCGTCGCGCAGCCAGCGTATGGACCGGTTTTCGGAAAAACGCGCCATGGAAATCGCCCGGTATGTGCTCCCGATCGCGGCCTTCACGTCGATGGTCCACACGATCTCGGGCATCACCCTGTTCAGACTCGTCAGACTCCGCAACTCCGGCGACACTCCGATGGAAACGGCGATGGTGATCGACGAGATGGTCCGGTGCGTGCGCGAGATCGATCCGGACTTCTTCGCGAAGGTCGGAGATGCTCCGGTCGCCCGCGACGATCTCCCTGAGACGCCCTTCACGGCTGCGAGGCCCGCGAGCACCGAGCAGCGACGGAGGATCGATGCTGAGCTCGCGGGGCGGTCCTCCCGACTCGTCTCCTGCGACCCGGGTGCGCCTCATCTCCTGGCCGACGCGGGGCGGCTGGTCCTTGGTGAGAACGGCTTGTCAGATGATCGTATCCTCGAGCTCATGCTCAATCCGGCCCTGAACATCTACCGCCGGGAGACGCTCGATCTCGGCTTCCATTCACCCCTCCTCCGCCCGCTTCACCACGTGCAATACACATTCCTCAAGAAGATCTCTCATACGGCTGATTCGCAGGATCAGAGACACAGGATGGTCCCGGCAAGCCGCCCGATGCTCCTTGCCAACGACAGCGCCGATCCAGATTTCATCACTCCGATGTTGATCGACGAGTGTGACGCGGCGCGGCATGAGTACACGAAGGCGATGCGCTCAGCCTGGGATGCCAAAGCAAAGCTGCTCGAGGCCGGCCTCCCGCTCGAGCTCGCACAGTATGTTCTGCCGAATGCGTTGGCGCTTCGCTTTTACGAATCCGGGTCGCTCATGTACCTCCTCCACAAGTGGACCCTCCGGACCTGCCTGAATGCACAGGAGGAGATATTCAGGGCCTCGATGGAGGAGCTCGAGCAGGTCCGTGCGGTCCACCCGGCGATCGCAAGATACATCGGTCCATTCTGCGTGCTCAGAAACGGAATCACCTCGCCCCGATGCCCCGAGGGGGACCATTTCTGCGGCGTGCCGGTGTGGCGAGATTTTCCGAATATCCGACGCACGATCTGAGCGTTCAGCACCGGCTGAGCGTCACTCCGTTCAGGTGAGACCCACCACAAAATGCACAAGATGCGCAGAGCTCACATATGAGCGATGCTCCTTTTTGTCGGTTCCATTTGTGCCTTTGGCGCCTTCTGTGGTTAGCCTGCCTGAGTAGCTACTCGATTTCATCGACGATTGCGAGTGCATGACTTCCAGCCTCGAATCCAGCTATACTGGCGTCTCCGGTACATCGCGGCTCATCTGGCTGCGCGGAGGAGGCCCATGCGAGGTTTGCGGGGTGGCTCAAGCGCCCGTTGTATCATGCTCGTGGGATTGTCCTGGTCTTCATCAATCTGGTGCTGCGCCGAGCCGGCAACGGCGGCGAAGCGGCCCATCGCGATCGTAGCCTATGTCTCGGGGACAGCGGAGTGTCTCCCCCGGGGAGTCGTCGCGCCCCGAGCGGTCGGTCTCTTCGATCTGCTCACCGAAGGCACCGAGCTGCGCACAGATGCCGGTTCGACTGTCCGCCTCGCCTTCGCATCGGGGAGTCTCTACGAGCTGGCGGAGAGCGGCCGGGCCCTCGTCGCACCCGATGGCTTCGCGTCGTGCCGTGGGTCATGCCGGCTCGTGAGCCGGAGCACCGCGACCGACCTGCTCTCGGTGATCCTCAGCAAGAACGGCCACACCACGGCTGCAGCCATCCGCATACGTGGAAGCTGCCTCTCTGATCTTGTGTCACTCCCGGATCCCGTGATCGTACGGCTCGCTCCGTGGATCGAAGCCGGAGCTCATCAGCGGTGGCAGCTCGCGATCGTGGATCAGGAGATGCGCGATGTCTTCGCGACGGACGTGACGTCGTCAGCCGATGTGACCATCCCGGCCGGGATCCTGAGGGCGGGGGTGGAATACGTTTGGAGCCTCCACGCGATAGACGACGGGACGAGGACCGCTATCGTGGAGCAGAAATCGCTTCGAATCCTGGGCACGCTTGAAGCAAGGCTCAGGAAGGGGATGCGGAGCAGCTATGATGAGACCAAGGAGGTTTCCTGGCTTCTGCTTCTGGCGGGATGGGATGCCGACGCGGGACTCGTTTGTGGTGCCTGCGGGGAGCTCCGTGAAGCTCTGCGACAGACCGGTGAGAACGCCCCGATTCGGGAGAAGCTGACGGAGCTCGGCTGCCGCGAGTAGTGGCACGGTGCTCGGCATGCCGAATGTGATTCACGCGATCCGATGAAAGAATGCCCAACATGCGGCGCGTGCCTCGAGGATGAGGAGGAGCGCTGCCCTGAGAACGAGTCAGTCCTCCAATCGTCGCTGATCGGCCCGCCACTGATCGACGGGCGCCTGCGACTGGAGAGGCGCATTGGCAGCGGAGGGATGGGCGTCGTCTATCGTGCCCATCACACGGGACTGGCGAAGACCGTCGCCGTGAAGCTGATCCGGCCCAGAGCTGTTCGTGACACGGCGGTCTTGCATCGGTTCGAGAACGAAGCGATGGCGCTGGGGCGTCTCGACCACCCCAACATCGTCCGCGTCACCGACTACGGCATCGAGCCGCGTGAGGGCGGGATCCCGTACCTGGTCATGGAATACGTCGAAGGTGCCAAGCTTTCGACACTTCTTCACGCGAGCTCGATCGGCATCGACGAGGCGCTGGTGATCCTCGATCTCATCGCCAGAAGTGTGGATTTCGCGCACGAGCGCGGCGTGCTCCACCGCGATCTGAAGCCCGACAATGTGATGGTGCGGGTCAGAGCTGGAGAGGCCCCCGACGTGCGAGTCCTGGATTTTGGCCTCGCGAGGCTGTTTGAAAAGTCTCTCTCCGATGCCGATGCAGCTCACCTGGATTGCGCGCCGGCCGCGGAGAAGGGTGCTCCAGCCCGCGGGCCCCTCTCTACAGCTGGAGTTTTGGTGGGGACTCCGGGATACATGGCGCCCGATGTGGTGCGCGGCTTGGTGGGGCGAGCAGCCGACATTTACTCCTTCGGCCTCATCGCCTACGAGCTGCTCACGGGCCGACCTCCGTTCACGGGCTCACCGGATGAGCTGATCGAGCAGCACCTGGAGGCGACGCCGCCCGCGCCATCCATCACGAACGGTCGACTTCCTTCCGCCATTGACGGGCCGATCCTGGAGGCTTTGGACAAAGATCCGGACCGGCGGCCGCGCACGGCTGGAGCGCTCGTTGCCGGGCTGCGTGATGCGAACCGATCGGCGCTCGTGGCCGCGTGGAAGAAGCGCGAGCTGCCGCGACGAATCGCGATCTCCGCCTGCCTGACGGCGTTGCTTCTGTTCCTCGCACACGGCGCCGCCGACGCGCCACCGCTCCGCTCTCTTGACGACAAATTCGCAGATGCGTGTGTGTACCTCGCGCCTCCGCGGCCTTTGTCCTCCAGGATTCGGATGCTCCGACTGCCAGACGAATTCTGGGACCATGCGACCGATGCGAGCCGGCTCGCGGCCGTCATCGATCGTCTCTATGAGGGCGGCGCGCGCGGCGTTGCGGTCGACCTCATTCTTCCGGAGCGATTCGGAAAGGATCCCGAGCTGGCGACTGCGATCCTGCGCCACGAGGCGTCTCTCGTCCTGTCAGCCGCGCCAACCGGTGATGGACGCTCAAAGGGAACCGAGGTCGCCGTCGGGTTCGTCACGGCGGCGCTGGGCGAGGAGCGCGCGGCGCAGCTCTTCGGGATTGTCTCGATCGAAGAGGACCAGGATGGCGTCGTGCGCCGATATCCGTTGTGCACCAGAGAGGTGCACGGCACCGTCCGGCCGTCGCTGGCGAGCCGGGCTGTTCACATCCTCTCGGGTCAGGAGGCCCCGGCCGATTGCCCCGACATCGGAATCGATTTTTCAGCGGACTGGCGTCAGAATGCGATGAACCTGGACGAGGCCATGACGATCGCTGAACGTGACGGAGATCTCTTCCGTGACCGGATGATTCTGTTGAGCGGCACGAGCACGCTCGGCGAGGACATCCATCGCGTGCCGCACCCTCGGTCGATGGACGGCTGGGTATCGGGAGTGGTCATTCATGCCCTCGCGATGGAAACGGTTCTGCAAGGAAGTGTGATCACGAGGGCGGGAGCGCTGCCGGTTTTGTTCGTCGTTGCCCTGGAGGTGATGGTGCTCGCATTCTCTTGTCTATGGTCCCGCCGTTCAGTCGCTCCACTCAGTGCCCTTCCGGCGCTCGTGCTCGCCCACGCGGCATGTTTTGCGGCGCTTTTTCTCAAATGGCACGTGCTGATCCCGGTGGCTCTTCCTCTATTTTGTCTCCTGGCCATCACGACGATAAGCGTGCCTATCCGGCGCCGGCTCCCGCCACACCCCTCGAACGCGATCTGAACGCCGGTTCTGCTGCCGTGCTCGCCAGCAGTCGCATCTCGTTTCCTTTGCGTGCTGAACCTGCCTCAGTAAGCGCCCGTACCCGTTGCTCTGCGGTCATCGGTACGGCGGATCGAAGCAGGGATGGCGCCAGGTCTTCACTTTTGATTGCGCTGCAAAACCCCGGTTTTCGGGACGACACGCTGTCCATTCACGGTGCCGACGGGCATCTGGCCAACGGCATTCGCGACTAGCTGAGTAGCACGGTTTCGCGGAATCACCCGGTTCAATGGCCAGGAATCTTTCGAGTGGGTCGTTGGGCATCGACTCTGACCTTCTCACGGGCTCATAGCTGTTCATTTCCTACGCCAGCGCCA
>JACPPM010000304.1 GCA_016191015.1 Acidobacteriota bacterium
CACTATGCTCATTCGACGGCTGCGCCTTGAATGAGGGGCTCGCTCCGCTCGCAGCCGAGATCCGCAATACCACCAAGTCACCAAGACACTAGGACCCACCAAGCGGATCGCTTTGCCCCTTGGTGCGGCTTGGTGCCTTCGTGTCTTGGTGGTTTGGACGCCGGTTCCCTCACCCCGGCTGACAACATGTTGGTAAGAGTCGAGCGCTAAGGCGCCTAGACACTACTGGCGATGTCGCCTCTCCCTCTCCGCCAGCACGAATCCGGTGAGGAGTGCGAGCAGGCCGACAGCCACCACAGAGATGGCCCACCGCGGGTCATCGAACCATTCGCGATGATCCGCGATGAGCCACAGAGCCGCACCCGCGTTGACGATGCCGGCGTAGTAGAAGCTCCTCCGTTGCCTCTGATGGCTGAGGAGGGTGATGGACAGCGCGGCAGACAGGTAGAACCAGTCCAGTCCCCGCGAGTAATCGCCGGTCTTGCACAAGTACGCGAGAGGTTCCAAAGTTGCGAATGGTGAAATAATAAAGAGCCCAGAGGCGGCAGCCTTCATCAGATCCGAGCCCCGACGCTCCGCCGCCGTGGCGACGGCGTAGAAAAGGAGGCCATTGATGGCCATCGCTGCGAGAGTGTCCAGGAGCAGCGGGTCGGACACCTCGGCGCTCTGGAATTGACGCATCGAGATGCCGAGATAGCCGAAGGCGCGCCCGTCGTACGCTAGCATCTCAAGGACACACGCCAAAAGAAGCGTCGTCGCAAGATAGAGCGGCTTGGCGAACCACGGGCGCCGGATGCGCTCGAGGAGATGGCCGAGCAGCCCGTAGAGAAGGACCAGCGGGGCGAGATGGATGGCCAGGAGGTCCAGGCGCACCTCGTCGACCCACCTCCTGAGGCCGAAATCCCCGAGGATAGCCAGCACGAGGAGCAGGAGGAGGGCGGCCGCGCAACTGCTGAGGGCGGCGGTGCGCGTCCGCAACGCCAAAAAGCCCGACCAGACTAATGCAAGCAGAATCGTGACCTGAAGCTGCCGGTTGGAGAGACTACCCCCGGTGAAGATTTGCCCGGGGGTGTCGGGTGGAACAACCCAAGTGTTTGTTTCATGCAGGACGATCATCATGAACAGTGGCAGCAGTCCTATCCCGGCAAGAAAAAAGGCAACTGCCACTGCCCGATGCTGCCTCCGATACAGGTATTCCGCGGCAGTGTTGAGACCCAGGAAGGGAAGTCCGAGCACGAGGAACGGCCGAACCACGCCGCGCACCGCGTCATAGAATCGATGCGCGCCGAAATAGAAGAGCGAACCGCAGACAAGGAAGAAGGCGCCCAGATAGAGAGCGATCTGCGAGAATGTCAGCAGCCGGCTCTCAACGATCCAGTCCTCGTCGCGAGCATCGAGTCGGCTGTAGGCCGAGCGCAGCGACTCAGCCTCGTGAGGATGGATGATCCGAAGCCGTGTCCACTCCTCGATCTGCCGCCGATGCGTGCGCAGTCGCTCGGCAAGCGTCGTCAGGTACCTCGACGGTCGCGCGAGAACAGGGCGCCCATCGAGGTACCGCTCGATGTCACGGGCCATCTCCATGGCGGACGGATACCGGGCCGCAGGATCCGCTTCCATGGCCTTCAGCGCGATCGCCTGCAGGGGCTCAGGAACCCCGGCAGAAACCTCGACTGGCAGCCGCGGCTGCGCTCGCTTGATGGCGGCGACTGTCTCTTGTGTGTCAGCGCCATCGTAGGGCAGGGCACCGCAGAGCATCTGATAGAGGATCGCGCCGAGCGCATACACGTCGGCGCGCGCATCGATTCTCTTGTCGGGATCGAGTTGTTCGGGGGCGAGGTACGGCACGGTTCCACGGAGGTGCCCCGTGCGGGGGTCGGCGCCGGCGAGGCCGAAGTCGAGGATCCGCGGACTGAGGCGCTGGTCGAGCAGGATGTTCGAGGGCTTGAGATCGCGATGTTGGATTCCCAGTGAATGGGCCGTGTGAACGGCGGAGCAGATTTCCCTCAGGATGGATGCGCGTTGACGGTACTCGAGCGAAAAGGCGACCTCGTCGAGCGGAAATCCATCGACATACTCCATGATGATGACGGGGGGGTCCGCGTCGAGGCGACATTCATAGACCTGGACGACGCGCGGATCGTTGCAGAGCGCCAGATACCTGGCTTCGGCGAGGATGCCGGCCGCACCGGCAAGGGAGTCACGTCGAATCACCTTCGCCGCCACAGGGCGGTTCAGGGTCGTATCGTGCATCTTGTAGACGACGCCCATGCCGCCCCGTCCAATCCGTTCGATCATTCGAAATCCGTCCAGACTGGGCAGCGGTTCCGCTACTACAGTTGTAGAAGAACGACCCGACAGCGGCTCCGAGCCGTCCAGCTGTCGGCTCATGGCAAGATACCTCTCGATGAGCCGTCCGAGCGGGGCCACAAGCTCTGCGTGCCCGTGGCAGATCTCCTCGGGAGCCAGACATGTGCCGTCACGTTCGTGTTGTTCGACGAAGCGCGCCAGCAGCTCTTCCAGACTCTGCGATTCCATCATGGTTCGTCTTTCAATCGAAGCGTGAGCGCGGCCATGGCGCGGGCAAAGAGCATACGGCAGGCATCCTCGCTTTTCCCGAGGCGTGAGCCGATCTCCGGGAAGGTCCGCTCTTCCAGCTTCCGCAGGACGATGATCTCACGATGATGCACGGGTAGCTCCTCGAGTGCATGGACGAGCCTCGTCGATCGCTCATCGATCAGCATGCGGCTGAGCACCGATCTCGCCACGCCGGGCACACCCACCGCCGTATCCTCGATCGGCACGTCGAGGGCCGCATCCCGCCGCTGCCTTCCGAAGTAGTCGGCACGATCGCGAATCTCGTTCTCGGCGATGCGTGCGAGCCATGACATGAGGGACTGCGAATCCCGGCCGTCGAACTGCTCAAGACGCTCGAACGATCTCAGAAGAGCGGCTTGCAGGATATCACGGGATTCCAGCCGTGCACGTAGGCTGGGCCCCAGGCGGAGGCGGACGATGGCGAGCAGTTTTGCGGCGACGCGCCCATAGAGGGAATTCAGAGCCTCTCGCGAGCCCTGTCGCGCGCGAGCCAGCAGCGCCGTACTGTCCTCGCGGTCCATTTCTCCAGGACTCTATCACAGGCAGCGTACGAGCCGGGGAGCCGTAGAGGGAGGGTTCGCTTTGGCGGGGAAATGCCGTCTTCATGAGCGAGGGCGCGAGAAAGCGACCCGCAAAAGCAAGGAGGAAAGCGATGCGACAGATGATGAAGTTGGCGATTGCAGGGGTGGTGTCACTCCTGGTATTGACGACCGGGTGCTTTCGCCAGGAGACCCTGCACAGTCTCTACATCAGCCCATGTGGTGGCGTCCGCTGGATGATCGTGGAAAAGGATGTCCGATCAGACGCCAGCGGAGAGGAGGCGCAGCGAAACGAAGAACAGCGATGGCTCGCGCAGACTCGGAACGGCGATCATCCGGTCGCGGAAGCCTTCCGGGCTCTCGGGCCGTCCTCAGTCACCTGGCGAATCGTCCGAGACACGCGCCCATTCGTGGTGGTGACCGAGGCAGAATTCGGTGGCATCGATGAACTGGGTCAATCCTTCCTCGATCAGCTGGGCATGAGGGGCCAGTCCGAGTTGGCTACGGCCGACGGCGGATTTCGATGGACCCTCACGGTTTTCCCGTCGGAGGACCAGCCGGAATCTGCTGATGACAGCCCCGTGACTCACCTGCTCGTCGACGCCGCTGAGTCGTACTGTATCATCGTGGAAGAGGGTCGGTTCATCGATGCCGTAGGGTTCGATCTCTCGGAGGGATCCACAGTGGCGCGCCCTGCTGAACGGAAGGAGTACCCCAAGGATGGCACCCCGCTGGTATTCTCCCTAACATGGAGGATCGCAGATGAGGGAGGAGCTGGGGGAGAGACCGTCGGCTTCAGTAGTCCAGTTTGAATGTGCTCGTTCTCAAGAATGGGATCAGAATGGACCTTTCCGCGTCCTCCGGTGTGGCGGACACGAGCGTCAGGGGCTCGGGCCGTCGCGAATGAGCGCGCCGGCCGCAGTGTACTCGTACGCCCCCACATCGAAGGCCGCTCCCTGCGGGCGTGCGATCCCGTCGTGATCGCGCGAGACGGACGTGGCGACACCTCGATCGATGGCGGGGCTCCCGGACTTGAGGTGATAGTCGGAGGCGCCGGCAAAGAGCGGATCCTCATTGATGCAGCTCTTATCCCACCCCGCGCACGGCCCTGCGCCGAAGACGAGGTTGTTGGCGGAAACGATGCTGGAGGAGCTGGAGCCGGCGTCGAGCTCGTAGTACTGCTGCCCCGCCTTCGCCACGATGATGTTGTTGCGGAGCGTGATGCGCTTGGCCCCGGCCCTCTCGAGGTAGAGCTGGGCGACCGCGTTTCCGTAGAGGGTATTGTTCTCGATGATGACCCTACCCTGGGGATCGTTCACTCGGAGCCCTTCGGCCGAGCGCGAGCCCGCGATGATGTTGCCGGTCACGGTCACCGTGCCGAGGATCTCTGTTCCGCCGTCGCTTCCCCCGAGGACGATGTTGTTGAGCTCGCAACCGACCATCACGTTGTCGTGGATGACCAGCTTGTCGACCCTGTCCCCGGCGACGTGGCCGAAGACCTGCATGGAGCGTCCGCCCCGCCGGTTGCGGAGCTCGTTCCAGCCGACCTCGATGTCGCGGTTGATCCCGAACCCCTGGACGTAGATGTCGTAGGACTTGCCCGTGGGCGTGCCGTTCGAGCGCATGCGGTTGCCCAGAATCTTTATGGCGGATGTGTCGCCGAAGACGCCGATCTTGTTGCCCTCGCCGCCGTTGGATAGGTCGTTGCCCACGATGCGCTGGCCGACGCCGGTGACGAGGATCGCCTCGTCCATCAGCCCGAAACGCATGTTGCCGATCACTATATGGGAGAGGGGACCCGAGTCCTGGTTGAGGTAGATCCCCCTCCGCGCTGAAGCGTTCTTGAAGAGGGGTGGCTTGCCGGGGTAGCCCAGGTAGGCGACGGGGGCCGACGCTGTCCCCGAGGCACAGAAACTGGTGTCCAGCATGAGGAGCGTGTCCCATCCCGGGGCGTCGGGGTCCATCTGGGTGAACGTGCCGCCGACCACGTACAAAATGTCGCCTGCCACCATGCTCTGACGGGGGCGCCAGATTGTCGCCCATGGCTGTGCGTAGGTCCCGGGGTTTCCGTCGTCGCCGGTCGCCGGGTTGAGGAAGTAGATGTTGCCCGCACGCACCGTGAAGGGCAGGGCGTTGCTGGCTTGCCCGCCTACCGTGACGACGATGTTGCCCGTGGCGGCCCCTGGCCCAGGCTGCACGACGATGCGGTCGAGACCGCGGGCGGCTTTGTTTTGCCCCCAGCTCGTCACCCCCGCCACGGGCCGGCCGCCGATCGTGACGGTCGAGCTACCCTGAGCGGCGCCGAAGCCTTCCCCGTAAATGGTGATGAAGGCCCCCAGGTTGTTTTGACCACCGCTACTCGGTCCCGACACGATGTCGGTGAAGAAGAGGCGAGGCCCAGCCGTCTGAGCTCGCGCAGGGATGATGCTCCCCACGAGCGTGACGGCGCACGCGAGAACGAGCAGTCGCGAGAAGCGCGACCGGGCGCCCGCCGCGGCTGCCGGCGTTTCGGTCACCACGCCGATACCGAGCCGTGCCATTCCGATGGTTACCTGGATCGTACGAATCCTGTGCACCTCGATTCTCCCCATCCTGCTGCCGGATCCTGCCGGCGAACTGGGGTGGCCACCGATCCTCCTTTCAGGCCGGATGAAGAAGATCGTCGCCGCCACCCGCTCATACAGACCGCAGAGAGCGGAAATCATACCAGTGCGCCGCATCACACATCGGGTTGACGGTGACTACTCCCCGGTTCCCCGCCGCTCGTCCAGGACATCATGAGTCGCGCGCCTCATGGAATTTCTCGGAGGGTTTCGCAGTTCTGCGCCGCGTCCCAGCGGATCTGTGGTCCTCCGTGGCAATAGTCTCTTCCCGCACCACCATCCAGGGCGTCGTCGCCTTCCTCTCCGAAGAGCCCGTCGCGATGCTCCTCTCCGTAAAGGTGATCGTTCCCTGGTCCTCCCATCAAGGTGTCCATATCGGATCCTCCGTGCAGGTGGTCGACATCCGGACCGCCCAAGAGGAAATCGTCTCCGGCGTTGCCATAGAGGTGATCTACACCGAACCCGCCTTCCAAGCGGTCGTTGCCCGCCCCTCCCTCCAGTTGGTCGTTGCCATCGTCACCCAGCAGCATGTCGTCTCCATCCTCACCGAACGACCAATCGTCTCCGTCCTCACCGTGGAGGTCGTCATGTCCCGCCCCGCCCATCATGATGTCGTCGCCGCCGCCTCCATAGAGCTGATCATTGTAGCCGTCCCCGTCGGCTGCATCGCCGTAGAGGTGATCATCGCCATCGTCGCCGTACAGGACATCGTCGCCATTCATGCCATAGAGCCAGTCGTTATCGCCATCTCCGTGCAGGGTGTCCAAGTCGTCGCCGCCGTCGAGAAAATCGACACCGGAACCGCCATAGAGACGATCCGCCCCAGGACCCCCTTCCAGATGGTCATCTCCATTGTCGCCATAGAGATAGTCTTTCCCTTCATTGCCTTGCAGCACATCAGCACCACTCTCTCCCCGCAGGACATCGTCGCCATTGTTGCCATAGAGCTCATCATCACCGCCTCCACCAACCAACTTGTCGGCCCCCTCGCCCCCGAGGATCCGATCGTCTCCATCACCACCACAGATGAAATCAGAGCCCCCCAACCCATTGATGACATCGTTGCCGCCCAGACCGTAAATCACGTCATCGCCGGCCGTGCCGACGATCACGTCATCTCCTTCTGTGCCCTTGATCGTGGCCTTCCCCCCGTCGCATATCGATGGTTCCGCGGGCATTGCCCACCTCAGTTGACACACCGTCAGGATTGCGACGGCCAACACGTAGCGGCCGTATTCGCACAGGACTGATCCAGTCGTGCTTGCGGTCATGGTTGAACCTCCCAGGGACCTACTTGGCCACCTCTGTGCACCCAAGCTCGCCCCTTTGCTTCTCTAGACACCGGGTTGAATAAATCCTACTAACGCGTGTTTGCGTGTCTCTGCTCCGCCTGAGATGGGGGCTCGAAGCCGGGGTGCTCTTCTATGGCTGTCAATCATTGGTTCGCTTGACAAACACGCCACCGCCGTCCGAGCCGGCGTAGTTGGCGGTGCCGATGATCAAGGCCATGATGCGCTTGTTCGAGAGGCCGGTGTTCACGGCCTTCCACTTCGCCCCGCTGTTCGTGCTCTGGTAGATGCCCGAACCGACGGTCCCGGCGTAGATGGTTCTCGGGTTAGAGGGGTCGACCACCAGTGCGTAAATGGTGCTTGCGGCGCTACCCATGCCCGCACTCATCGCCTTCCAGCTCGCGCCGCTGTCCGAGCTCTTGAAGAGGCCGTTGCCCGTGCCGGCGTAGATGCTTCGGGGATTCGCAGGGTCGATCGCCACCGCCATCACGTATGTAGTTGTGAAGCCTCCCTTCAAAAGGGTCCAGCCGCCGCCCGCGTTCGTGCTCTTGTAGAGACCCCCGTAGGTCCCCACGTACAATGTGGCGGGAGTCACCGGATCGATCGCGAGAGCCCGCACGTTCCGGCTGCCATTCTGGCCGGTCAACCCCGTGTTCATGGCTTTCCAACTCGCTCCTCCGTTCGTACTCCTGAAGACGCCATCGCCTGCGAGACCGGCATAGACCGTGCTCGGAGCAGTGGGATCGACGGCCAAAGCGTACACCAGCGGCTGGGAGCCGATGTTCATGCCGTTCTTCATGGCCTTCCAGCCCAGGCCGCCGTTGGTTGTCTTGTAGGCTCCGTTGTAAGTCCCGGCGTAGAGGGTGCCCGGATTCGAAGGGTCGGCCGCGAGCGACATGACGAAGCCTGCGAAAAAGTGGCTCATTCCCTTGTTGACCGCGGCCCAGCTCGTTCCGCCATTCGTGCTCTTGAGGATGCCCCCGCCGCTCGTGCCGGCGTATATCGTGTTTGTGGCCGTTGGATCTGCCGTCAGCGAACGCACGCTCGTCGCCGTCAGCCCGCGATTGCTCATCTTCCAGCTTCCGCCACGGTTGACACTCGTGAAGACACCCGCCCGCGTGCCCGCATAGATCGTACTCGGCGCTGCCGGATCGACGGCGATCGCGCCGAGAACCTTGTTGGTGAGACTTCCGTTGGCGGGCTTCCAACTGGCTCCGCCATCCGTGCTCTTGTATACGCCGTTTCCATAAGTCCCGGCGTAGAGGGTGTTGGACGTGTCGGGACTGACGGCGAGCGTTCGTGGGTCCTGTGCCGCCAATCCGCTGGTCGCCCAACTCTCCCCCGCATTCGTGCTCTTGTAGATGCCTGAACGGCTGACGGCATAGAGCGTGCCCGGCGAGCCCGACGCGATCGCGACCTGCAGGATGCCCTCGGTGCCTGGAAGCACCTTGGCGGTCCAGCTCGCACCACCATTCGTGCTTTTGAACACTCCCTTGCTCCAGCCAGCCGCGTAGATCGTTGCCGGGGCCGCCGGGTCAATGGCGATGCTGTCGATGTCGGTGTCCGTGAGGCCGGTGTTCATCGCCCGCCAGCTTGACCCTCCGTCCATGCTCTTGAGAACTCCGTCCCCCCATGTTCCGGCGTAGATCGTGCCGGTGCTCACAGGGTCGATCGCCACAGTGCTCACGTCCCGGCCCTGGATGCTTGTCATCTGTCTCCAGCTGGCACCCCCGTCGTCGCTCCTGAACACACCCCCAGGCCAGGCTGCAGCGTACAGGATGGTTGGGCTGATCGGATCGATCACGATCCCATAGACGGACCGGGATGCGAGGCCGGTGTTGGCGGACTGCCAGTTAGCGCCGCGGTTAGTACTCTTGAAAACGCCCCCGTCGCCGGTGGCCACGTAGACAGTTCCCGAGCCGGACGGATCAACGGCCAGGCTCTGGATGCTACCGCCTTCCGGCCCGACGCTCCTCCAAGACAGCGCGCCATGCGAGAGGATCGGTACGGTCATCATCAACACTGTTCCGAGGAGTGTCCTCATCTCATCCCTCCCTGTATCTCTTGCGCTCCGCGGCGAGCACGGTATCGCCTGAACGATTGTGTTGTTGGCCTCGTGCGCCGCAGCGACCGCCCCGCCGAAACAACGGTCGCGATGATGTAGCGGCCGCAGGGTTCTGTTGCCGCTCTGCCTGTGAAGCTCATGCCCCTTGCTCAATAAGACCGCGTGGAGCGGGATATGTACTAGTGCGCCGCAGCACGCGCGCGCATCTTGTAGCTCTACTCACCGGCCGTGGTGAACACCCCGCTGCCGTATGTACCTGCATGAATCGTCTCGGTGTTCCGTGGGTCGATCGCGAGGGCATAGATCATCTTGCTGGTCAGGCCGTCGTTCATCGGGCTCCACGTGGAACCGCCGTTGGTGCTTTTGTAGACCCCCGTGTAGTAGGTCCCGGCGTAGAGGACCTGCGGATTTGTCGCGTCAATGACCAGGCTGCGAGTGTAGCGATCAGGGCCTTTGATGCCCGCATTGACCGCCTTCCAATTGCCACCTCCGTTGGTGCTCTTATAGACACCGTTCCGCATCCCGGCGTAAAGGATGCTCGAGCTCTCTGGATCAACGGCCAGTGCGAAGACCAACGACGAAGCCTTTGGCAGGCCCTTGTTGACGGCTGCCCAACTGTCACCTGCGTTTGTGGTCTTGTAGACGCCTGCATAAGTTCCAACGTAGAGTGTGCGGGGGTCCTGAGGGTCCATGACGATGGCCAACCCATACCTGCTCTCAGTAGTGTCTAGGCCCGTGCTCGCTGCAGCCCAGCTGCCTCCAGCATTCGTGCTCTTGTACACACCCTCATAGGTGGCGATGTAGAGGGTGGACGGCTGTGAGGAATCGACTGCGATCGACCGCACGAACCGGGCACTGATGTTGTCGCTGATTCCTGTGCTCGATGACTTCCAACTGCCGCCCGAGCTCGTGCTCTTGTACACGCCGCTGTATGTCCCGGCATAGACCGTGCTCGATCGTTTGGGATCAACTGCAACGGAGTAGACAAGTGTGGGCAAGACACCACTGATACCCTTCGAGCTTGATGTCCACTTCTGCCCGCCATTCGTTGTCTTGTAGATCCCACCGCCGTACGATCCGACATAGATCGTGCTCGGCGCTGACCTGGCGACGGCCAGGGCCTGGACTTGGGTGGCGACCAGACCACGGTTCACCGCGGTCCACTTGGCAGCACCGTTGGCGCTCTTGAACACGCCACCCCTCGTTCCCGCATACACGGTGTCAGGCGCGGTCGGGCTCACGACGAGCGACTCGACAACCGAGCTCTGGAGGCTCGTGTTGACGGCGCTCCAGGTACGTCCCCCATCGACGCTTTTGAACACTCCCTGGCCATAATTGCCAGCGTAGACGATGTCTGGATTCGATGGATGGACCGCGATGGCACGCGGACTACTGGGGGGAACCCCACACGCTGTCCAGCTTGTAGCTCCGTTCGTGCTCTTGAAGACTCCAGATTCACCTCCCGCGTACAGAATGGAGGGAGAGCTCGGCGCGATGGCAAGAGCCCTGGCGGGTTCTCCATCGGGTAGCGTCGATAGAGTCCAACTTCCTCCGCCGTTCGCACTCTTATAGACCCCCGCTTTCCAGTCGGCTGCATACACCGTGCTGGGTGTGGCGCGATCGACGAGCACGGAATGGGTTTGCAGGCCGGTCCGACCAGCCATGACGGTCTGCCAGCTTGCGCCGCCATCCGTGCTCTTGAAGACTCCCTTCTCCCAGGTCGCCGCGTACAGTGTGTTGGAGCTCGTTGGATCGACTCTCACTGCGCTCAAGCTCAGTCCGTCGAGATCGCGCGTCGCCTTTCTCCAGCTTGCTCCACCGTCGAGGCTCTTGAAGAGTCCACCGGGGTAGGTTCCTGCGTAGAGAGTGGCGGGCGCCAGGGCGTCGATCGCAACCGCGGTCACGGACTCACTGGCGAGGCCGCTGACTGCAGATTGCCAGCTCCTCCCTCCATCCGCACTCTTGAAGAGTCCGCCGGGACTCGTGAGAGCGTAGACGATCGACGCGTTGCCAGGGTCGATGGCTAGCTCCGGCACCTCGCCGCCCTCCGGCCCGTGGCTCGTCCATGGGACTGCGGCGTGCGCAAGGATTGGAGCAAGCAGCCAAAGCACTTTCGCCACGGAGCGGGCCTTCACGCATTTTCGTCCCAGCGTTGTTTGCATTGCCTTCCTCCTTTCGTTGGTCCCGAAGATGGGCAACGGTCTCCGCCGATCAGGGGATCGATGCCGTCACGATGTTGTTCCCCTCGCTAGTCCCCGGCCTTTGCTAACTGACCCGATGCGGGTATTTCCACGGGCAGCCGCGCATCGAGCGTGGCGAGCCCACCGGTGGCAGTGTAGAAAGTGGTCATCGACAGGTAGCCTGGCTCCTTCGATGTGAAGTACTTTGCGACGAGGGAAAAAAAAGCAAATTCAGCCGGAGTGAAGGCCTTGTTCTTGACCGCGATGAATGCGACGCGAAACTTCCGAGGTGATTGTTCCCAGGACGGCTCCCTCGGTCCGCCCTCGGCGTCCATCATCTGATCGATCGTATAGGTCTCCACTCTCTTCGCCGTAACACGGTCAGGGTTGGTGTAGTTGGGATTGATGAGCTTGTGAATGGGTGGAACCTCGCTTGCGGGGATCAGGCCCATCAAATAGAGATCGAGCGCCGAGTAAGGATCGTTGTCTCCGGGCTCACGCTCGATTCGCCAGGTCCCATCCCCGTTGTCGAAGAGATGGCCCGTTCGACCTCCCGGCGAGGAGACAAAGCTGGCCATCTGTCCGCCGATGTCGGTATTGTCGGCCCAGTGAGCGGTATCGGACTCCCCAATCCCGAGACTCCTGGCGAAATGCCAGGCGCTCCACGCGTGTCCCACTTCGTGATCGAGAATCTGGCCAGTGCCAAAGCTGTGGTAGACCATGCACCGCAACCGCCCCTTGGAGAAGAACCTGGCGCTGTTGTCGAAGATCTCCATGCCGATGTTCCGGATCTTGTTCTTCACGGGAACCGCATAGGGGACGTTCTCGCTGTAGTTGCGCGCGGGGTCAAAGATCTGGGCGGCAGGCATCACGATCACGATATCGAACATGTCCGGCAGAACAGAATAGAGCTTTTCGAAGGCCCCGAAGGCCGTGTCCCCGCACTTCACGGCCCCCAGAGGGATCTTGGCATCGAGGATCTTGCCGGATGGGTCCACGATGAAGAGGGCATACTGAGTCGCGAGAAGATTCGTGCTAAATCGCTTGGTCTGGAATACCTGGGCCTTGTCCACGTACCCGATGCCGACCTCCCAGTTGGTCTCCACTTTCCCTGACTTTTTCACGATCTTCGTCTGGAATCCATACGTGGAATAGGTACCGCCGAAGGGCAGAGCGCGGTTTGTGATCCCCAGGGTGTCGGAGGTGATCTTGTTCAGGGTGTATGTACCGTCACCAGCGGTACTATCGCCGTGGGTGCCATCGTCGAAGAGCTCCACCCACGAGTCAGGGTACCCTTGAGCAACTGTCTGCAGCCAGACACTCACAACATCCTTCTTTTCGGTGTAAATTCTCAGAGTCGTCTTCGACTTTGAATCGTTGTAGATCACCTGTGGATCGAACCAGAAATACAGAAATGACCCCACTCGAGCCGCGTTGGTGGGCGCTATGCTCGCTATCAGAATCGTGCACAGTGCAACTAGGGCGGCGGCCAGCGGGCGCGAGTACTTGTCGGCCATCATGCACCTCCTCTCAAATGTCTGGTGTTGGGAACAGACTTGCCAGTGGAATCCAGTCGCATCTGAGCACCTCCTCTTTCCGCCCATCCGGTCGAATTGGCAGGATCGTCATCTACAAGGGACACCGCCGTGCAGAGAACGTACCAACGGGAGGCGCGCTGGTACCTCGCCCGCGCGCTCCTGCAGGACGGTCAGCCCGCAAAAGCGCTCGAACAGCTCGTTTCGCTGAGTGTCGCGGTCCCTTGCTTCTCGACAGATCTTCTGAATCGAAGTCGCACCGACTGCCGCCAGGTAGCCGGCCACAGTGTATCTGGCCTGACACCAGGCGTGCATCGCATTTCTCCTCTTCTTGGCCCAAGAGAGGGGCAGCCCGCAGTTTGACTTCGTTTTCTCCCCCCCTGTCATCGATACTGCGCGTCGGCGATCACGGCAGCCGTCGAGCGATGGTGTTGTCGCTCTCGTCGTCTTCGAAGACTGCGTCGAGCGCATCCACCACCGCGATGATGTACTTGTGTTTGCTGGTCGGCGTGCCGCTCACCTTCAGCGCCACACTCGCACCTGCTGCGAGCGCGCCCACTGATTGGCTCTTGAACAGTGTGGATTTCGACCCGGCTGACGCCTTTCTCGAGAAATAGAACCGGATCATGAAGCTCCCGGCGGCGGCTGATCCGGTGTTCTGGCATGAGAAAGTCGCGTTGATCTTGCTTCCCTTCCTCGTGATTTTTGTCCAGGAGCCCGTGAGGTCGGCGCTGCCGGCGGCGCTGCCGATCCCGATCGTGCCGCTCTGACCGCATGCAACGGCCCCGGGCGCCGTCGTTGTCAGCGACCAGGGATAGGCACCGTCTGTCGCGTAGGCGTGTGTCGGGTTTTGCTCGCTCGACGTGCTCCCGTCTCCGAAATCCCACGCATACGAGACGCTCCCACCGGCACAGTCCAGGAGCGTCGCGCTCGATTGAAAGGACACCGTATCGCCGACGCCGGCGCTTGGCGGCACGGTTGCCGAGCAGCTCACGCGACAGACCGGAACATGACTATAGTATTCGTAGGCGCCGATGTCGAAGGCCGCACCCTGAGGGCGCGGGATCCCGTCGTGGTCGCGCGAGACGGATGTGGCGACACCTTGGTCGATGGCGGGGCTCCCGGACTGCAGGTGGTAGTCGGAAGCGCCGGCAAAAAGCGGATCCTGGTTGATGCAGCCCGCGTCCCACGCGTCGCATGGCCCAGCGCCGAAGACAAGGTTGTTGGCGGGCGCAAAGCTCGCGGAACTAGATCCCGCGTCGAACTCGTAGTACTGCTGCCCGGCCTGCGCCACGATGATGTTGTTGCGAAGCGTGATGCGCCCCGCCCCCGCCCGCTCGAGGTAGACCTGGGCCACGGCGTTTCCGTAGAACGTGTTGTTCTCTATGATCACCGTGCCCTGCGGGTCGTTGATCCGGAGCCCTTCCTGGGACGCCGAGCCCGCGATGATGTTGCCCGTCACCGTGACGGTGCCGAGGATCTCCGTTCCGCCGTCGCTGTTTCCCATGACGATGTTGTTGAGCTCGCTGCCGACGAGCTCGTTGTCGTGGATGCGGAGGTCCTCGACCCGGTCCCCGGCGACGTGACCAAAGACCTGCATCGCGCGGCCGCCCTGCTGGTTCTTGATCTCGTTCCAGCCGACATCGATGTCGCGGTTGATGCCGAATCCCGCGATGTATATGGAGTACTCCTTGGTGGCCGGCGTGCCGTTGCTGTCGAAGAGGTTGCCGAGGATCTCGATGGCCGAGGTGTTTCCGAGCACTTCGATCCCGTTGCCCACTCCGCCGTTGGAGAAGTTGTTGCCCACGATGCGATGGCCGATGCCGCTCAGCGGTATCGCGTCCTCCGTCATGCCCGATCCAATCCGCACGTTGCCGATGACGATGTAGTTGAGGGGACCGGCATCCTGGTTGAAGTAGATCCCACGGCGCGACGCGTCGTTCTGGAAGAAGGGCGGGTTGCCTGGGTAGCCGAGATAGGCGATGGGGGCCGAAGCGGTTCCCGAGGAGCCCGCGCCCGCGTCGAGGAAGAGGAGGGTGTCCCAGCCGGGCGCGTAAGGATCCATTTGATTAAACGTGCCGCCGATCACGTAGACAGTGTCGCCTGCCACCATCGCATCTCGGGCGTGCCAAATCGTCTTCCAGGGCTGTGCATAGGAGCCGGGGTTGCCATCGTTGCCGGTCGCCTGGTTGACGAAGTAGATGTTGCCGGCGCGCACTGTGAAGGGCAGGCCGTTGCTAGCTTGCCCGCCAACGGTGACGACGATGTTGCCGGAGGCGGCGCCCGGCCCGGGTTGCACGACGATCCGGTCCAAATCGCGGGCGGCGTTGTCCTGACCCCAGCTCGTCACACTCGCGACGGGCTGGCCGCCGATCGTGACGGTGGAGCTGCCCTGCGTCGCGCCAAAGCCCTCGCCATAGATGCTGATGAACGCGCCCAGGTTGCTCTGACCACCGGTTTTCGGACCCGACTCGATGTCGGCGAACATCAGGCGAGGCCCTGCCATCTGCGCTCGCAGAGGGGCGTTCGTCCCCACGAGCATGATCGCGGCCGCGAGAACGAGCTTTCGCGACAAGCCCGGACGGGCCGCCGCGGCGGTCCTCATCGTTTCGATCGCCATGACGGCACCCAGCCATGCCATCCCGGCGGTAGCCTGGATCGTACGAATTCTGTGCATCTCGGTTCTCCTCATCCCAGGGTACGTTGGTGTGCGGCTACTCACTCCGGATGCGTCGCGCCTCACGGGGTCCGTCGCCGTCGCTCCATAAGATCGCGCATGCTGGAGAACGTACCAGTGCGCCGCGTCACAGGATGGATCACCGGTGGGTTGATTCTGCCCCCTGGCACCCCGTGTACCGATCTGCCACAATATCCGAGGGACGCTTGGCGTCGTGGAGGTGGCTGAAAATGAAAGGGCATCAGGGGTTGAGAACGAACGGAGGGATCCTCTGCCTCATCGCACTGCTCTTCCTGCGTGGATCCGCGGATGCGGACCCTGCAGAACGGCACTTTCCGCCTGAATACTTCGAACGGCCGGAACGGGCATCATGGCAGAAACCGGATGAGGTTGTGGCGAAGCTCAACCTCAAGCCGGGAGACGCAGCCGCTGATATCGGCGCCGGCTCCGGGTATTTCACGCGCAGACTGGTCCGGGCGGTCGGAGACGGCGGCATCGTCTTCGCCGTGGACGTCGACGAGAGCATGCTCCGGTACATTCACGGGCAGGCCGAGAAAGAGGGCATGCACAATATCGTCACGGTTCTCTGTCCACCCAATAACCCGATGCTCGCGCCCGCCACGGTCGATCTCATCTTCATCTGCGACACGATCCATCACATCAGCAACCGCAGCGACTACTATCGCCGGCTTCAGAGGTGCCTGAAGCCGGGCGGGCGCCTCGCCGTCGTTGACTTTCAAAAGATGAACCTGCCGATCAACGCGCCGCCGATGAGCACGAGGATCGCGAAAGAGGCATTGATCGAAGAAGCGGCGGCGGCACGCTTCGCATTGTCTCAAGATATAGACCTCCTTCCCTACCAGTACTTCCTGGTCTTCAGCATCAAGGCATCCCCATAGCGCCGTCCGCCCATCCACAGGGAAGCGAACGGGTGATATGCCGGCCCAACTTTCCTCTTGACTCCAAATCCGGGTATATGGGATTATCATGATGATGAAAGTCAATGTCATTATCAAAAAGGAAGACCCAATGAAAACTTTGTTATTTCGCGCACTTCTTTTGGGCACCATCGCGGCGGCGGCGCCGGGTGTCGATCCGGTCGCGCGCGCCGAGGAGGCCGTCAGTTCGGCTGGAAGCTCGACTGGGAAGTATCCCCAGGCCATCGAGGACAATTCGTATTTCATCGAGGAGGCGTACAACCAGGAGACCCGGGTTGTCCAACACATTTCCAACTTCACCTATTTCCGATCACCGGCGCGCACCCTCGGGTACAGCTTCACACAAGAGTGGCCCGTCCGGAGCCAACGACACCAGCTCAGCTACACGATCCCCTACATCACACAGGGCGACGGACTCGGAAACGGGATCGGCGACGTCTTGCTGAACTACCGGTATCAGCTATCGGGGCACGATGCGGCCGTGACGACGGCCCCGCGGGTCTCACTCGTTTTCGCCAGCGGCGACGAAGCGAAGGGGCTCGGCTGGGGAGCCAACGGCCTCCAGTTCAACTTTCCGATGAGCAAGCGGCTGAGCGCGGGGCTCGTGGTTCATGCCAACGCCGGTGCGACCGTCCTGCTTGCGGCGAAGGGAGAGACGAGCGCCGGTGGAGAGATCAAGGAGAACCTCTGGACCTACAACGTTGGAGGGAGCGTGATCGGATTGCTCACGCCGAAATTCAACGTGATGCTCGAAGCCGTCTCGCTCTTCAGCGACGATTTCGACAATCAGGGACAGGTGAAGAGAAACACGGAAACTATCGTCAGCCCCGGATTCCGATACGCCGTCAATCGCGGATCTCTACAGATCGTTCCCGGCTTTGCCCTGCCCGTCAGTATCACATCGGAGAAGACGCGGGTTGGTGCCTTCTTCTACCTTTCGCTGGAGCATCCCTTCTAGGACGACCGGCGGGAGGCGCCAGTCGAGGAACAATGCACGCGCGGAGGGGCGAATCAGTGCGACCGGACGGGCCGGGAACCGGAGGTTGGCCACGGGTGGTGGTGCCGTTGCTGGACAAAGAGGAAGAATCCCGGGTGCCAGCATCCCGGATGGCGGTGTCTCGGCCTCCCCGCACCTGCCACCATTCATCACCTGTGGATCCAGGGTTGCCTGGCCCCGGTCCGTCCCGTCGCACTCAGAGCCCCCCCGGGCGATGAGGCGTGGTCATGGTTCCACTGGGACCGCTGCAGTTTGGCGACAGAGCGGAGGTCGTCGAGATCATCCCGGGAGCGCGTCCGTTTGCGCGTGTCGAGGACATGGGATTCCGCGCAGGAAAAACGGTCGAGATCCGGACTAACGAAATCCGGGGCCCGCTTCTGGTGAGGATGGAATGATGAACCTGTCGATGATGAAGCCGGGTGAGACTGGAAGAATGGCAAGCGTCGGACTGACGGGGTCCCGCCGGATGCCGCCAGGAAAAGAGCCGTCTTCGCCCACGGTTCAGCCTCGCGTCGTCAGCGAGATTCCCAAGCGGCTCAGAGTCGAGCTTCGGGTTCCAGGGGGCTGGGAGATCGATGTCTGCGAAGTGGAAAGGGCGCTGGCGCACAGCGGCACGGCCACGACGTTCGCGATCAGCCGACATACAGGCCGGATTCTTCTGCGTTATGACGGAGCTGCCGCTGAAAGGAACGCTCTCCTGGCTGCGCTGAGCCAGATGCCCTTGTCCATCGCCGCGCGCCGACGGGCGCCACGAAACGAGCTGGGCAGGCGGAAGAGGGCAGTCGTCAGATCGGTCGCGTCGCTCGTTCTCTCGCCTCTCCTCGCTCCGGGCGCGCGGACCGCCGTCACCATCTGCGGTGCTTTCCCGATTCTTCGGAAGGGACTGACGGCGCTCTCGCGGAGGAGCCTCAACGTGGACGTCCTTGACGCTTCAGCGATATGCGCAGCCGTCGGCCTGCGCGAGCTCCGAACAGCAAGTCTCATCACTCTGCTCCTGAAAGTCGGCGACTACCTCAGTGAATGGACGAAGGAGAAGTCGCGGAAGAGTCTCGGCCGGATGTTTTTTTCGGAAAGCAGTCACGCGTGGGTTCGCAGGAATGGTAAGGAGCTCGCCGTGGCACCGGAAGATCTGGCCGTTGGTGACATGGTGGTTGTGCGAGCTGGTTTCCGGATTCCCGTCGATGGCGTCGTGGCGGAGGGCGACGCGATGGTGAATCAGTCATCGCTGACAGGCGAGGCGTTGCCGGTCGTGAAATGCGTCGGAATGCTGGTATACGCGGGGACTATGGTGGAGTCCGGTCGTCTTGCTGTTCGAGCCGTCAAGGTCGGTGAAGACCGGCGCGTCGCTCGCATCATCCGGGTCATTGAGGAATCAGAAGGGGCGCGGGCCGAGGTGCAATCGCACGCCGAGAGGCTTGCAGACAGGATCGTGCCGTTTTCCTTCATCGTCAGCGGCCTCGCCTACGTGTTGACCGGCAACCTCACGAAAGCAGCCTCCGTCTTGTTGGTTGACTACTCCTGCGCGATCAAGCTGTCGACCCCCCTGGCCATCAAGGCCGGTATGATCCAAGCGGCCAAGCATGGAGTTTTGATCAAGGGTGGGAGATTCCTCGAGAAGCTGTCGCGGGCGGATGTGTTCGTGATCGACAAGACCGGCACACTCACAGAGGCCTCCCCGCGGGTTCTGGACGTAGTTCCCTTTTGTGGGTGGAATCGGGAGCGATTGCTGCGAGACACGGCCTGCATCGAAGAGCATTTCCCTCATCCTGTTGCCAACGCGGTCGTGAGGCTGGCCAAGGAGGAGGGGATCGCACACGAGGAGGAACACGGTGAGGTGGACTATGTCGTCGCGCATGGGATCGTCTCCAGGATCAAGGGGCAGAGAATCATGGTCGGGAGCAGGCATTTCATCTCCGAGGACGAGGGGATCGACACGACGGTGGCCGATCCGATCATCGAGCAGTCCGCACGGCATGGACATTCGGCCATTTACGTTGCCATGGAAGATCGCCTGGTGGGAGTCATTCTTGTCGAAGACCCGCTGAGGAATTCGTCGAGGGAATTCCTGACCGGGCTGAAGGCAGCGGGCATCAGCAGGATCATTATGCTAACCGGTGATTGCGCGGAAGCGGCTACGAGCGTGGCCGAACGACTCGGCATCGGCGAATTCCTCGCCGAGGTGCTACCGGATGCGAAAACGGCGATCATCCGGAGGCTGAGAGACGAAGGCCATGTCATCGCGATGATCGGTGACGGCGCCAACGACTCGCCCGCACTGGCCGTCGCGGACGTCGGCATATCATTGAAGGAGGGCGCGGAAATAGCCAGGGAGGCCTGTGACATCCTTCTCCTCAACGGCAACCTTCTGGCCATCCTCGATGCGCATAGGGTCTCACGGCAAGCGATTGCGCTGGTGCGGAGGAACTTCCGCTACATTTTTGGTATCAACTCCCTGCTCATATTGCTCGGGCTGGCCGGCGCCTTTCCACCGGCTATCTCCGCGGTGGCGCATAACGGCACGACTTTGGTTTTCGCACTGAATAGCATCCGCGCGCTTCTCAAAGGCGTGGGCGGAAACGAGTAGATCCAATTGGACAGTCACGCTTTCTTGATCGGCGAATCGGAACGCAACAGATCCCATGGAGGACATAGAATGGCACCCTTAAGCATTTTGCCGGGAAGAGTGAGGTTCGAATCACCCGACTTCCTCGGCCGCATCGATATGTGTGAGCGCGTGGAGAGCGAGCTCGGCCAGGTTGACGGCATCCTATGCGTTTCAGCGAATCACCGGACCGGTCGGCTGCTCGTCGAGTTTGACGGTGCACGCATGAGCGCGAGCAGCGCGACCTCTCATGTGGACCGCGCTCTCAAGCGGGCTGCTTCCAACTGTCGTTCGGCGGAGCAGGTGCGCGGTCGCGCAGTGCGCCATCGAAGATCGTCGTCGGAGGCCGTGCAGCGAGCCTTTGTCGATGTCATTGCGCAAGCCATCTTGCCAAGACCCATGAATGTCTTGCTCCGCGCGGCAATGAGCTCGTCAAAGGAATAGAACATCCCGTGGCCGATCGCAATTGGCAGGCGCATGCTTCCTCGCGGGAGGGGAACGTCTCGGGGTTTCGCTTCCCGAGGCGGGAGGCGGGTCGAGCCAACAGAAAATCATCGTATCGCGAAATAGAGGAGGAGACGATCGTATGAGCACAGACAGACTCGGAACAGCAACGAATCGGGAACGTTACGGGGCGGGGCGAGGAAAGCCACACGGACAGGAAGTCGACGATGGCGAGCGCACGGCACTCGGATCGGCAGATACCGTGTTCCTCAGCACGAGCGGTTTCTGGCTGCTGGCCGGAGGGGCGCTCGGTGCACTGGCCGCGTTCGGCGCCGGGAAAGCCATGAACCGCTTCAGGCCGCAGGTCGTTGGCGCCGTGAAGGAGGGCTACGCCTTCAAGGAGTGGATCGCGTCGAAGGTGGAACGTGCGAAGGAGGATGTCGAGGACATCGCGGCCGAGGCGCGTCACGGATATCACAGTGATCTGGTCACGACCGTCGACTCAATCCGAAGGGAGCAGGAGATCTTGCGACGAGCCGAGGAGGCCATCGAGAAGAGAATGAAAAACCAACGATCCTCATCCGACACGGAACAGGAGGTCTAGGAGCCATGGGCGGAATGAACAGGTATTTCAATCCATTCTTGAAGGTCGCGCTGGGAGCCGGCGCCGTGGTTGGAGGAGCCTACGTGCTTTCGCGGATAAAGGACAAGCGAGACAGCGAGACGCGGCTCGAGCGAGTCGAGCAAATTGTCGAACAGATTCTGACGCCGGCGGAAACGCGGACAGAGCCGGACGCCGCGAAGGCCACGGAAGAATAGCCGGGCGGATCGGCTCTTTCCCCGGTGTCGGCGCCGGCCGGTCACGAGCCGAGGCGCCGGCGCCGGAGTCAACCGGTGAAAAGAAATCTCTTGACCGAGGTATCGTTCTCGCCGATAATGATAATGAGAGTCAGTATCATCTTAGTCGCCGTGCAACGAAGATGATGATCTCGAAGCGATGACAAGGAAGCCCGCCGGGCGTTGGCGCGCTCGGCGGGCCGGTATCGAACCCGTAACAGACAAGAGCCCCGAGTTCGACCTTTCCATTATAAAGGTTGTGCACCGGGCTCCTCAAGAAATGGAGGAGTGAACGTGATCAGTCGATTCTGGAATTTGATCATAGCCCTCATGGCATTCGCCGGAGCGGCGTCAGTTGGTGCCGAAGAGGCCCGGCCTTCTGTGACTTCCGGGCCGGCCATTCTCGCCATCGCGCACGGAGGCAGCGAGGACTGGAACCGGCAGGTGAAGGAGGCGGTAGCCGAGCTCAAGGGTCACTGCCTGGCAGAGGTGGGATTCCTTATGGGCGTACCGGACCGGCGCCCAGAGGAAGCGTACAGGGCGCTGATCGATGCGGGCGCGGCGGAGGTCGTGATCGTGCCCTTGTTCGTGAGCTCGCACAGCGATCACTATGAGCAGGTCAGGTTTCTGGCCGGCCTGCGAGCGGACTACCCGCACGCTGAGCACATGCAGCTGCAACGGCTCGTGGGGCCTGCTAAGGTTCTCGGTGTCACATCCGCACTGGACGACAATCCGCATCTTGAACGGATTCTCAACGACCGTGCGCGTGCGCTGTCCGCGGAGGCCCGAGGCGAGCGCCTCATTCTCGTTGCCCATGGCCCCAACGACGACGAAACGGCGGCGATCTGGATCGCGAATCTCGACCGCGTGGCAGCCGGTGTTCAGGAGCGGCTTGGGCTCGCGGCAGCAGAGGTCCGGCTGCTTCGGGACGACGCCCCGCCGGAAGTGAAGGACGTGGCACTCGCTCAGCTCCGGGGCGCCGTCGCCACATCGCGGGAACGGGTCCTCGTGGTGCCCGTGCTTCTCGCCACGGGCAAGGTCCTGTTCCAGATTCCCGAGGTTCTCAAAGGACTCAGCTATGCGTGGGACGGGACGCCACTCATCCCCCACCCGGCACTGGCCGAGTGGATCGAACAGCAAGCTCGCGAGCTGGCGGCGGGGAGGAGCACGACACAGATGCGGCCGCACGAGGACGTGATTGTGACGGCCACGCGCACCAGGCACAGTCAGACGGACTCGGCGGTCGAGACGACGCTCGTCTCCTCAAGAGAGATCGAAGCCGCTCAGCCACGATCCGTGGCCGACATCATCAGCCGCCAGGTCGGCCTCGACGCAGTGCCGACTCTTGGTGGACAGGGGATCAGAATCCAGGGGTTCTCGCCACGGCACGTGCTGCTGCTGGTAGACGGAGTCGAGGTGTGCGGCAAGATCGGGAGCAGCGTCGACGCTTCCACTCTAACCGCGGAAGGTGTCGATCACATTGAAGTCGTGCGCGGCGCCACGTCGGCCCTATACGGCTCCGAAGCGCTCGGCGGTGTCATCAACGTGATAACGAAGTCCCCGCAGAGTCGTCTGTCGACCGCCATGACGACGGCATTTGAGTCCAATGGGGGACGATCGTTCTCGGGGGAGATCGGGAGCAAACGCGAGGCCTGGGACGCTGTTGGACATTTCGGATTGCGGCACCGGGACTCCTACGATCTGACGCCTGAGGACCCCGGCACTACCGGCGGGAGGTTTGACCGGTACCACGGAGACATGAAGGTCAGCCGTGCCTTAGGGGGGAGCAACCGAATCAGCTTCTCTTCTCGCTTCTATGACGAAGAGGCCCGTGACATCACTCTTGGGCGTGGCGCTCTCTACGATGACCGAACCGGGGACAGGCGCGTCACAAACAGCGTCGGAATCGAGCTGAAGCCGACGGCCCTGTCGGACCTTTCGATGAGAGTCAGCCACGGCCGCTTCTGGCACACTTTCGAGCGCACGACATCGGCCGCGGCTGTTTTGAGCACCGACCGCGATCGCCAGGATTTGACCGAAATCGTGGCGCAATACACGACGATCGTGGGATCGCACGGGGTTAGCGTCGGAGGGGAGCTGGAGCGCGCCTCGATTTCGGCGAGCCGCGTCCCAGGTTCCTCCCGCCGGCTGGAAACCGCCGTCGCATTCGCTCAGGACGAAGTCACTCTCGGGAGCCGTCTCATGATCGCAGGCGGTCTCCGCTACGACGCCAACTCGGTCTATGGCGGCGTCCTGTCTCCAAGGATCGCCGTCGGAGTGCGTGCGACTCCCAACATCATCGTTCGTGCGGCGTATGGTCAGGGGTTCAAGGCTCCGGACTTCAAAGAACTGTACATCGACTTCGGCAACCGTGCGGCGGGATACAAGATCGTGGGCAACCCCGACCTTGACCCGGAGACATCAAGAAGCTTCTCGTCCTCATTGTGGATCAATGCCGGCGGCGGGACCGATCTGCGGGTCAGCGCCTTTCGCCATCGCATCAGCAACCTCATTGACTCGTATTTCGTCCGATTTGATCCTGCCTCTTCGACGAGCATCTTCAGCTATCGGAACACGGCGAGCGCCACGCTGAGCGGGGTGGAGGTCGAAGGAAACCACACTATTGGCGGCGCTTTCAGCATCGGCGGGGGCTACATGTTTCTGCGGGCTCGCGATGGACTCACCGGTTACGACCTCCTGCAAAGACCCGTTCACCGCGGCGTCGTCAAGCTGTTCTACGAAAACCCCAAGAGCGCGGCCCAGGTTACTATTCGCGCCGCCGGACGCCAAGGGTTCTCGGACACCAATGGTGATGGCGAGGCCGACGAGCTAGCGCCGTCGAACGTATTCGTCGACCTTCGTGTGGCGCGCCGGATCTTCGGGGGCTTCGAATCGTTTGCCGGTATCGAGAATCTCCTTGACCACAACCATCCGCGCTATCTTCCGATCGAGGGGCGTCGCATCTATGCCGGGGTCACCTACACGTTCGACGGGGAGTGAAGGAAATGGAAAATGAAGTATTGTCTACTGGAAGCAGATCCGACCGACTGGTTACGCGTTGCCCGCATGGGTGCATTCATCTGACGTGGGGCGATGTCTCCATACGATTCGGTCCCGCCGACTTCGAAATCTTTGTCGAGATGGCGCGGGAGGCCGTCAGCAACATCGAGCCATCCACCGATCCTCGGCTCCCGAGTGAGTTGCCCGTGGTTCACTAGTGGCGTGTACCGGTCGAGGCGGTGGTGGAACACTATTCCAATCGTATCGCTGCCCCTACCGAACCCCTTGCTACAAGTCGCTAGCCCCGATTTCGGGCCGTCGTTTTCCTGCGTGCCCGTCGAACCTCTCTCTCGATATCCCCGGTGGCGGTTGCCGTGGCACGGCATTGCCGGCAGAGCCCGCCCACCTCCAGGCGAGCCACTCGCACTTTGAATCTCCTCTGACGGGATATCTGAGTCTTCAGACGGCCGAACAACGGGCTTTCGAATTCTTCGATCCGCCCGCACTGAAGGCAGGCCAGGTGCACATGATCGACGTTGGGTTTCGCCTCATAGAAGTGCTTCTCACCATCGAGATGCATGAGATCAAGCTCGTCGATCAAGCGGAGACTTTTCAGCAAGTCCAACGTCCGGTAGACGGTCGCCCGATTGATCCGGCTGTCACGATCCCGCGCGAGCGCCAGGAGAGTAGCGGCATCGAGGTGACCTTCGGATTCCTGCATTATTTCGATGAGGGTTTTTCGCTGGGCGGTGATGCGAATCCCCCGATGCCTGAGATCCTGCAGCAACAGATGACGTTCCGGAGCTTTTGATCTTATCCTCATCGTGCTGCGACGTGCTCGCATCAATAGTGGACCCGATCAGCCGGGCGATGTCAAGCGGAACATCCCGCCTTCAGAATGGAGTGAGTCGAGTCACACCCGGGCCGGGATCGGTGGAGCCTGCGACCTGGCCGGTCAAGTGCCAACCGCCGTGAGGCTGGGCTCGGCGACCATCGGGGATGCCGCGCATCGCCTCGTGCCTCGCGTGCCGCCGGAGGCCAGGCGCCCATGGCTGAGCACGACCACGGTGTCCGCGTGCCGCGCGATCTCTGGGTTGTGAGTGACGAGCACGATGGTGCGCCCCTGCGCGTGGCACTCACGAAGGAGATCAAGGACAACCTCCTCGTTCTTCCGATCGAGGTTCCCGGTCGGCTCGTCCGCCAGCAGGATCGCGGGATCGTTGATGAGAGCCCGTGCAATGCAGACCCTCTGCTGCTCTCCGCCGGAGAGCTGGGAGGGCTTGTGCCGCGCTCGATCCCCCATCCCTATCGCATCGAGAGCGCCTCTGGCCTCCCTTATGTTGGCCATGCTGTGGAAGTGCTGGGCGAGCATCACGTTCTCGAGAGCGGAGAGATAGGGCACGAGGTGAAACTGCTGGAAGATGAACCCGATCCTCTCCCGGCGAATGGCCGCCAGCTCATTGGCGCTGAATCGCGCCACGTCCTGCCCGTCGACGACGATGCTTCCCGAAGTCGGCACGTCGAGGCAGCCCAGAAGATTGAGCAACGTGGTCTTGCCCGAACCCGACGGGCCCATGATGGCGACCCACTCGCCCTGCTCGATTTCGAGGTCGATGCCATCAAGCGCCTTGACCGCGCCATACTTCTTTACGACATTTGTCACTTTGACCATACTCATGAAACTTAGCTCCCAGGCCTTGCGGCCTCATTCTCCCTTCAGCACCATGGCTGGCGGGATGCCGGCGACTCTTTTCAGCGGAATCACAGCACCGGCGAGTGTGATGATAAGTGAGGAAGCGAGCACGGGTACCGCGAGCCAGCCGTGGATCGTGACGGCGGTCCCGAAGATAGTGCGCGCCATGAGGTGCGCCAAGCCGTAGCCGGCCACCAGTCCGCAGAGACCTCCCACGAGACCCGTGACCATCACCTCGGCCAGGAAGTGAACCCCCACCGTGCGATCGGCGGCACCCAACGCCTTCATCAGGGCAGCCTCCTTCCGACGCTCCGACACTGTTGCCATGAGCGAGATCAGGAGGCAGACGAAAGTGGAGAGGACGATGAAGGCGACGACCACGTACACCACGGAGCCGATGGTCGTCAGGACCTCCCCTTCAGAGCGGGAGAGCTTTCGGATCGGCTCGGCCCGGCACCTGCGCACGCGCTGCTCCACTTCGCGCGCGAAGCGATCTGCCTGCGCGACATCGCCGACGATGCTCGCGGCGAGCAGATCGATCTCACCAGGCCGCGCGAACAGGGCCCGTGCCGCCTCAATCGGCAGGAACACCTGCTCGTCCTCGGCGCCGCCCGTCTCGACGATGGCCGCAACCGTCGGCCGTTGCGCCCGCCCATCGTGCTCGACCGCGAGCTCACCCCCGATCTCGATGCGAAGCCTCCCCGCGACGTCCTTGCCGAGCAGGCACGCTCCCGTCGCCGCACCTCCTGGGATAGCCCCGGAAGCGACCTGCCAGAACGGGGTGGTCGCCTCGATGCTGTCGAAGTCGATCCCCACGATCACGATACGAACGTCCTTCAGCGTGCCGGCGCCGTAGACGAGCCGCTGTGCTCCGACCAGCCGCTCGACAGGGATCACCGCGCGCAGCGCGGCCAGGGCATCGTCATGCAGACTGACTTCCGGGGCCGCGCTTTTCACCACGAAGTTGGCGCCGTAGGCGCGGAGCTCCCGGCTCATCTTCGTCTCGACATCCGAGTAGAGCGTCACGAAGGCTGCGACGACCGATGTTCCGAGGGCGACGGTGAGCATCGAGACGATGATACGCGCCTTGCGCTCGATCAGCGACCGCGAAAGCAGGGTCCAGAAGTAGGAACGTGGTCCTCGCATGTGTGTGCTCCCTGTCATTCCCCGGAGAGTGTGACTGACGGCTCGACCCGCAGGATCAACCGCGCCGGGATCAAGCTCCCGGTCAGGCTCACGACAATGGAGAGGAGACCCACGACGGGAACGGTCCCGAGCTTCACCGACGCCCACGCGCCGAAGAGTTTTTGGCTGATCCCTTCGCAGACTCCGATCCCGAGGCACATTCCGAGGACACCGCCGACGAGCCCGGCCAGTGCGATTTCGGCGAGGAACATCAGCATGACTTGCCCGTTTCCGGCCCCGAGTGCCTTGCACAGGCCTATCTCCTTTTTCCTGTCGGCGATCATCGTACCCGCCAGGCTGAAGACGCCGAGGGCCGAGCACGACAGCGCAACCACGGTGACAACGGCCATGAGGAACTGGATCTTGCGGATCACTACGCCTTCGGACTCGGTGATCTGCCGTATGGGCTTCACCCGCGCCCCGGGGATAACCTCCTCAATTTGGTACGCCACGGCGTCGACGAAGGGCGAGCAGTACCAGACGTCGTACTCGCGGGTGGCGAGCGTCTCGCGGGCGTGCCGCGCCCTCCGGGCAAGATCGTTGTCGGGCATGGTGAGGGCGCTCACAAGCACTCTGTCCACCAGGTCATCGTGCCGCCCGAGCAGGCTCGCCACTTCGAGCGGCACGAAGACGCGCTCGTCTTCGTCCGCGCCTGTTCTCACGACACCGCACACGGCGAGGTTCACGGTCTCGCCGCCGTCGAGTGGGATCACGGGCAGCACGTCACCAGGTCCCACGCTGAGCTTGCGAGCCACCTCGGCGCCCAGGACGGTCCCCCGCGGGTCGGCCGCGTCGTCGGGCCATCGGCCGGACATCGGCCACAAGGGGTACACCCGAGCGATCCCCGCACGGAACTCATCGTCCGCCGCCACGGGGTAAGCCCTGTCGAACCAGGTCCCGACGATCGTGACGACATCGCCGCCCTTCGTCTTGGCGCGGGACTCGAGCAGAGGCGCGAAGGAGACGATATTGTGCTGCCAGAAGATCTCCTTGATGCGGGGCAGGCTCGCGAGGGGTATCCCATCTCGCTTCCGGAGAGGATCGTCGTCCAGGCCGCCCAGTCGCAGCGGCCCGTCGGTCGAGCGGGGGACGACGACCAGGTTGGCGCCGAAGCCTCGCAGCTCCTGGTTCATCTTGTCCCCGATGTCGAGGCTGAGGTTCAGGAGCGCTGTCGCGAGAGTTGTGCCGAGCGCGACGTTGAGCACCGCATAACTCTTGCGCCGCCGGTCGTGCCAGAGGGAGGCCCAGAGGAGGCGCGCGATCATCGGTGATTCCCGTCGCCGTGGCGGAACGCGTCGGCGCCATCCCCGTGGAGCAGCGTGTCCACGGTGACGACCAATTCTCCTTCGGAGATGGCATACACGAGCGGTATGGGGTTGCAGCCGCCCTCGCGCCCCACGGTCGGGGCGTAGATCGCCGCTCCACACGCAAGACAGATCAGCTCCTTCCCACGCTTGAGATAACCTTCGTCGCCGCACATGAGGCAGGCGTCGTACGCCGCCCGGACCCTGCCGCTCTCGTCCTTGAAGACGATGAACCGAATCTCCTGGTTCTTCTCGTCGGAGTATGCGTAGCGGTGAAACTCCTCGGGCTTGAATCCCTCGACCGGGATGACGAGACGGCCCTGCCTCGCCTCCACGCGCTCGGCGGGCGAAAGCCGCGGGGGTTGGCTCGCGTACAGCTTGTAGTAGAGCGTGCCGACCATGGCCGCGCTCGCGACGCCGAGAAATGTCACACCGTATCTCCACTGCCTGCGTATGCCCCACAGGTACTTCCTCCGTCCCGCCGGGCTGAGATTATCGGCCCGCTCCCTGCGCGGCTTCTCGCGGTGCACATGACACCAGATGCCGAAGACGGTAGCGAGGCCCATCTGGCCGTAGCCGAACCAACGGATGCGGTTGATGACCGATGAGACGGTCGTGAAGAGGCTCTCTGGAAGCGACACCCAGCCGTGGAGGACCAAGGCGTAGTAGCCCCACGAGACGTGTTCGGAGACAAGGAGCGCGGTCGCCGCAACGGCCACGGCCCTGCCGGCCGGCGCGCCACTCTGGGCCGAGAGCCGCGAGAGTGTCGCGCCGGCGGTCGCGAGGAGGGCAACGCCAAGGATGATCCCCCCGTGGAACAGCAGGAACTCGCTGTTGAGGACGTCCACGCGATCCTGTGATCTGGAGACCACGAACGCGAGGAGCGCGGCAGAGCGTTGGGCCGTGAGGAGGAATGCGGCCAGGCGCCAGGCAGTCTCTAGAGGTCGCGCTCCCGCGAGCGAGAAGGGCACGAGCTGGGCGGCGAGGAACAGAGCCGTCGCGAGCATGACCAGCGGCTCGACGGGGGTGCGCACGTCGCGGAGCACATATAGGACCGCAAGGGCGACGCCGCCTGCGATCCCCCCGGCGAATGGAGACCACGGATGCCGGGGCCTCTCGCCGCCCCTCCCGCGGGCCGCGGGGAGGATCACCAACAAGACGACCGCGATGCCGTAGCGGATGGTCTCGAAGAACGACTCAGTCACGGAGGCTGCGTCCTCTGGTCAGAAGTCGATTTGGGTGCGCAGCGCGAAAACGAAGTAGTCGTCTGCCTCGCCGATGCCCCCCGGGCGATGGATGTACTGAATGTCCGGGCTCAGCCGCAGGTGCCGCTCCAAGAAGTAGCTGTAGTACGCCTCGAAGAAGGTCTCTCCGCCGGAGACCTCAACTCCGTCGAGGTCATAGGATACCTTGCCGTAGCTCCTGCTCGCGCGCGCGAATCCGGTGGCCAGGCCGAGGATATCACCGCCACGGCTCCAGCGGTTGCCCACAATGCGGGCGCCCAGCGTCACAACGTGGTCGAATCGGTTCACCGCGGGGTCCTGGAAACCGTACCGTCCGAAGAGCGTGAGGTCACCGGAAAGCTGGTGATCGAGGCTCATCCCGACTCCCCAGTTCTCCTTCTGCCGATTCGTCGAGATGTTCTCGTAGTCAAGATGGTCCGCCAGATTCGTCCAGGCATAGAGCCGGTACTTGCGCTGCAGTCCGTAGGCGCGGCGGCTCACGTCGATCTCGCCGATGACGAACGGGCCGCCGAAAGATTGGAGCGGGTCGCCACCGACCTCGAACACGCCGACCTGTGCCTCGACTTTCAGGTTCTGGTTGTAGATGGAAGTGAACCTGTACCCGAGTCGCGCTCCCAGGCCATATCCGTTCTCGTCCCCACCCCAGTCGACGGCGAGGTTATTGACAAACGTGTCCGCCATAAACTGCTGCCGTTGGTTGTTTGCGACGTCGTTGGCGTCGAAGAAGCGTCTGGGGTCCATCTTGCCAACTGTGATAGCGACGCGCTTATCGATCACTGTCGGGAATGGCAGTTCGGTCTGGTACCACAGCTCCACGATGGAGGCACCGTCATCATGTCTCTCGAGGTCGGCATTGGGGCCGGAGAAGACAGGCGGAAGCGCGCCCGCCACCCCCCTTCCCTGACCGACCAAGGCTCGCGCATAGGCCCCGCCGTATGTCCCGAGCGGGACCTCGACGGCCAAGTCGCCGGAGAAACTCGCGTCCGTCCCCTTGCCCTCTCCGAAGGCATCCGATCTCCCGCCGCCGACCCCCTGCACGAAGGTGGTTACGGCACCGCTCACGCTGATTCCATCGAGGCCATCCAACACACTCGCGCCCTCGCGCTGCGCGTAGCCGAGCCGGTCGACCTCGTCGGCGATCGCATCCACACGCTCCTGCAACGGCACCTCGTCAAGGACGCTCGCCTGTTCCGAGGGCGCCACCTCTGTGGCTGCAGCTTCGACCTGCCCGTTGCGATGCAGAGCCTCCTCCAGCTCTCGTACCCGTTCCTTCAACAGCTCGATCTCCTGCCTCAGATCACCGTCTGCACCCTCGGCCGACACGACCCGGCCAGGGAGACCGACAAGCAGAGTGAGAGCCCCGATCGCGACGGCGCGCCTCCCTGATGACAATCTCTTCTCGCAAAAGTCCCGCCTCATCAGAATCCCCGCCCCTTCCCGAGTCCGAGGAACTTGAACTCCCAGTCGAGGGTGAAGGTTGGAAACCACGGCCGCACGCCGGTGGCCTTGTCGGTGTGGCGGCCGAAGTGGTTCTTCTGTGGGTTCTCGATTGTGTACTCGACCTTGTAGCGGCCGATTCCCGGCATCTGCACGTTGTCTCCGTAATGCGGTCCGTCCGCGGCGACCATCGGCATCATGGTTCCCTCCACCGTCTTGCCGTTGTCGAGGTTCGTAAGCTTGTAGGTGACGGTGAGGTATGGGATCCACTCGCCCTCGCCGAAGCCGTTGGGGTTTTGGCTGCTGCCGCGAATGTCGGCCTCGAGGTGAATGTCGGCCTTCTCCTCCTTCTCCTTCGACATCGGCGGGTCCATCGTGACGGGCTGGAAGTAGACGGCGGTGATCTCCATTCCGTGGCGGACGAGCGGAAGGCCGATGGGGTACTCGGTGAAAGCCAGCGCCCCGCTCGCACAAAGCAGGAGGCCGGCGACGGAGGCGGGAGCGATGAGTCTTCTTTGGGTCATGAGTTTCTCCTTGGTACGTTTGATGGTAGGGGTGATGAATCGAGCAGGCTGGCCGCTCGCGCGCGCCGGATGAATCGGGCCGCCACGAGGACCAGTGCGACGATGAAAAGAACCTGGACGGCAACGCCCTCGACGGACGGGAAGATTCCCAGGAGCTCGACGTGGGGGGCGAGGGAGAGGCGCGTCTCGCCGACGATGCCGCCCTCTTGGAGCTCGTGGATCCCCTTCCCTGCGAAAACGAAGGCGAGAAAGTAGAGGAAGCAACTTGTGACGGCGAAGAACGGCCCCGCCGGGAGTCTTCCCACCACCCCCCGGAAGAGGGCGAACACCAGCAGGAGGAGTGCGGAGCCCGCCACAAAACCCGCCAGGATCTGGCCGGCGGCCTCGGTCATTGCGGCATGCAGCGCCTGGTAGAAAAGCACAGTCTCCGCTCCTTCGCGGTAAACGGCGAGGAACGCCACGGTTCCCAACGCCATCATGCGTCTTCCGCCCAGGGCGGCGTCCACCTTCCCCTGGATGTACGCCTGCCAGCGCCGGCTCTCGCTCTTGCTGATGAGCCAGTAGCTCACGTAGAAAAGGACGGCCGATGCGAGCAGCATGGTGAGCCCCTCGATCACCTCCTGGCGCGCGGGTGAGACGGCGAGGACCCGATTAAGGCCGATCGCCGTGAGCAGGCTGGCCGCGACCGCCGCGGCGGCCGCCAGGTAGATCACGCGAATCTCCGCCCGCCTGCCGGCGCGCCCGACGTAGGCGACCAGTGCCGCAAGCAACAGGATCGCTTCAAACCCTTCCCTGAGGATTATGAGGAGCGCTTGTGCAAACGCGCCGCCGTGGTCGAGCCTGGTCGTCCCGGCAGCTTCCTGCTTCCCTGTCCCGCTCGCCTCATCACCTCCCCCGGCGAAAAACTCCTCCTTCCCGCGGCCCCGCAGCGCTCTCACGTCCTCATGAAGCACCATTCGGAGCTGATTCGCCTGCGCTTCGAGATCTGACGGGGAGGCTTTGGCGTTGACGAGGAGCCGAAGGTTGCGAAACATCTTCTCGATCTCGTAGTTGCGCTTCGCCGAGATGAACTGCCTGACTGCGATCTCGAGCCCGCTCGCCTCGTAGGCGACAAAGTAGGCGTCCGAGAAGTGCTGGTCGGCGACTTCGGCATTCCCGGCGCGGTAGGCTTCGAGGCCATTTTCGAGATGACTCTCGATCTGCGCAAGACCCTCCTCCCATGGCGTCGCCGCGCGCACCGGCGTCGCATGGAGCAGTAGGGCACAACAAGCCAGGAGCCCTCCAAGCAACGCCGGTAGAGGGCCGGCATCGAGACGACGCCGGAGTTGCCGGGTTGTCTCGTTGAGGGGTCTTCGCTGCCCTGTCGCGTGAACCCACCGCCGCGAGAGCTCCTGCAGCCGTGTATGACGTTTCAATGTTCTTGATCTCCCTTTCTTCTAGTTGCGACTAAGTCGCAACAACAATGATTACACCCGATTCGCCGCGCCTTGTCAAGCGAAAAAGTGCGCTTCGGGTAAGGCATCAGTGATCGGGGGCGCGCCATTTCCCTGACCTCGGGCGTCTTGGTAGTGGCCATTAGCTTTAGCTCTTAGCTGTTAGCCCGGGAAGGGATCGCTGCTGCGGTCGGCCACCGATCAGCCGGGAACAGCCCCCCTCACAATTCGCGCCGGTCGGCCGTTCGGAGCTAAAGGCTAAGAGCTAACGGCTAAGGGCTGGCAATCTGAATCGCCCCGCTCCACTGAGGCATGACCGCTTCGGTCCCGCCGACGTGCAGGCCCCAGCGATGTTGGATCCGGACCGCGGATGTGACCGTGCCGTCACCTTGGAGAGGGATGTGAGATGCTCGAGGCCTGCGGGGCGGCTTTCGGTGACGCTGCTCACAAATCCGTCCCGCCTGCGGCGTCGCGGGGCGTGTTTGGTGATCTGCGTCGAGAGGAGTTGCACGTCGATCACGTCCCTTACTCCCAGGAGGTTGAGACTGAAATGAAAATAGACGGGATTGGGACGTACACGGGACAGGTCGGGTTTGTTACGGAGAAGGATGGGAGCGCTCAGGCCTCGCGGAAGTCGAGTGATGTGGGAGTCACCGCGAGCAAAGCGACGCAGGCAAGCCCGCCGCAGCAGATCAGTTCCTTCACCAGGGGCGGTCCAACGGACAGCATCTTTGATCAACGGCCGGCTCTGCCGGATCCGCGGTTGCAGACTGCGTCTGTTCCTGCCGACCGCCTTCTTCCGAGACTTGGAATCACCGGCCCGGACTCCGGCAAGTCCGATGCAGGTGGCGGAGGTGTTCTGAGTAACCCCTTCGGCGATGATGGGCAAACGCCCAGGGTCGGGGAGTGGAAGAGGGACGAGCGACACCCCGCGCCGGACTCTCCGGATACGTTGACGAAAGCAAAGCCTTTCGAATCCGAAGAAGCGCGCATGAAGAGGGATCTGGATCGCCGGGCGGGTCAGTTCAACGACGGCGTTCGGCGGGGATTGGAAGAGAAGGGGCTGGACGCCAGCCTCGGCAGTCGCTGGTCGATGCGCGGCGGCGCGCCGCGGCCTCGTGCAAGCGAGGACGTCCTCACTCATTCGCGCGGGCCGGGCCAGGCCGGCGCGAACGATCTCGACCTGCTCAAGCAGCTACGGCCAGATCCCCAGGCACCCGAGGGTGCGTTCGGAGATCTGCCGGCAGTCAAGGATCCGAGGTCATACGGAAATGCCACCGAATTCCGCAACTCCATGGCCTCCTCTGAGCCCGACCGCGTGGGACCGATTTTTCATTACCGTGACCACTCGACGGGACTGGCAGCGGATGTCCAGTACGATTCCGAAGGGCTGCCCCATCTGGACATGGTGAGAGGCGAGAAGGTCCGCTCACGCCTTCACGACGACGGTACCTTCGATGCGATCGTCAAGCACGATGGCGTTGGTTACAACATTCACTACAATCCGAATGCCGAAGGCTCCAAGGTGACTGTCCTGACGATCGGCAAGGATCCCAACCAGACCAAGAAGCAGGGGAGCGGGTCAGGGTCCAGCGGTGCCGTCGGGAGCCAGACGACGAGCGCGCCTGGGGGGAAATCCAAAGGCGAATCGAAGCCATCGAAGAAACCGAGTGGAGGCAGCGAGCATCCAGACCCGGATCGGGTGGATCGCACGGATGCCGGCGATGTCACGGTCACTCCGATGCGGGAGAGGTTGACGAATCCGGCCGAGCCGAATGCGCGGCCCTTCGACATCGAACGGCTGATCGGGAAAACGGTCGTCCTGGCGATGAGCCGGGTCAATCCCAGCCCGCTCGACGGCCCTCATTCACGGGAACCACTCGTATCGCCAAAGAACCCCGTGGCCGACCCGGTCGACGTGCCGACGTCCCACGTGAAGGTTCGCCCTCCGCGGCCCGACGGAGTCGGACCCGTCCGCGGCGACGTCACGGATTCCGCGGGGCAGGATGGGAGCCAAGAGGGGTGATGATGTGACTCGGGGCATCAGGCCTGTCAGATGCGCACTCGAGGCGCAGATACCGCACTCTACGGCGGGGTAGTCGAGCCGGGAGCAGGAGCGGGCGCACCTCAGCGAACCCTGTTCGCGAGAGGGCCTACTTGCACGGCGTCGCCGTCACGGCGGTTGCCGTCGCGGTTTTCGCCTTGGTGCCTTTGACAGTGGGCTTGACGAGACCGGTGACGAAGGTGGTATCCCAGATGGTCGTCGCGGGAGTTGCGGGCCGTCGTGAGAAGCTCTTGGCGAATTTCGTGCACGTCGAGATTGTGCCGCTCGCCGACAACCGGATCGCGAGACCCTGATCGTCACCGCCGGTGAACGACGGACTGGTCCCCGCGAGGATGAAGCCGGCATCTCGTGTCGGCTGCACCGCCGATGCTCCTTCGTCCCAGGTACCGCCGTATCGGCGGGCCCAGAGGATGTTTCCCAGCTTGTCGATCTTGATTCCCGTGAAATCTTCGTCGTATCCGGAGCCATAGGAGGAGGTCGTGCCGGCCAAGATGAATCCGTCAGACGTCTCGCGCACCGCACTCAGTCTGTCGAGTGTCTTGCCGATCCTTCTCTGCCAGAGCAACGCACCGGCCGAATCCAGCCTCACGAACCACGCCCCTCCATCCGTAGAAAACAGACGCCGCGTGAAGCCGGCGGCGAGGTAGCCGCCGTCATCGGCCGGGCGGAGAGCGTAGAACCCGTCGTCGTGGTCGGTTCCACCGTCGTAGGACTTCACCCACTCGAGCGTCCCGGAGGAGTTGGTCTTCGCGAGCCACGCATCCATCCCCGTCGTCTCCGCCGTATCGGACCAGCCGACGAAGGCGAACCCGCCGTCAGCGGCCTGGACGACCGAAAACGCGGCGTCGGGATAGATTCCGCCGTAAGACCTTTCCCAGACCAGACCGCCGGTCGAATTGATTCGGACGCACCATGCATCCTGGCCCGTCGCCGGAGTCACATCCTCCGCTCGTCCAACGAGTATGAACCCGCCGTCGCTTGTCTGCTCCGCCGAGTACAACCATTCTTCGTTCTTCCCGCCGTAGCTCTTCTGCCACTTCACCTTGCCGTTGGAATCCAGCCTGACGCACCAGAAATCGCCGTCCGGGTCCGCAAAGGACTTGGTGACGCCAGCGAGAAGGAAGCCGCCATCCGTTGTCCGCCTCAGCACGGTCGCCTCGTCGTCCGCGTTCCCGCCGTAAGACTTCTGCCAGAGCAGGGCGCCGTTGGTATCGAGCTTTGCGATCCACGCGTCCCTGTCTACGGTGGAACAATCCTCCACCCAGCCGGCCAGCACGTAGCCGCCGTCCGAGGTCTGTTCGACCGAGCGCACACCGAACTCGCAGAAACCGTCGTCCACGCCGAGTGTCCTGACCCACTGCGGATCAGCACCCGCCACGGCGGCGTGCATGAGCAACGCAAGAGCGGCAACAATGGCTCGCATACCCACCCCCTGCTATGAGATCAGTGTAGGACCCGCGCAGGGGCGCGTCAAGCCGCGGTGAGCTCGTTGTCTCCTGTCTGTGGACGAGCCAACCGAAGCGCAGGTAGCCGGCGTGCGGATCGGATGATCAACCGGGGCGTCCGGGTCGATGAGTCACGTCATGTGTGAGCTGAGGTAGGCGCGGAGGTCCATGGCCAATTCCGCTGCTGACTGATAGCGCTCATCGGGGCGCCTTCGCAGAAGCTTCGAAATGATGTTGTCCAACGGCGCCGGGCAGCTCCTGAGAATCTCGCCGGCCTCCAGCGGCCGTGACCCATCTCCTCCGTTTGGGCTCAGACCGGAAGAATCCGACGCCCATGGACGATCTCCTGTCAGCATTTCGCAGAAAATCACGCCCAGGGCAAAGAGATCGCTCCGGCCGTCCGAGGGTCTGCCTTCGATGACCTCCGGGGACACGTAGTGGGCCGTTCCGAGGAAGAACCGCTCGGTTGTGAGCGGCTCGAACCTGAGCGCCCGTGCGATCCCGTAATCCATCACCTTCACGCCGAGTCGTTCGGAGAGCATGATGTTGCTTGGCTTGAGGTCGCGGTGAATGACGCCTTTCAGGTGGGCGTAGTCGAGCGCCTCGGCGACGTGGCCGATGATCTCGGCGGCACGTCGAGGTTCGAGTGTTTCCTCGCGCGACAGCAGCGCGCGAAGCGTCTCTCCGTCGATCAGCTCCATGGCGAAATAGGGAACGCCGTTGACCGCGCCGTGGTCAACGACGCGGATGATGTTGGGATGATGGAGTGTCCTTCCGATCTCGGCTTCGCGTAGAAAGCGCGCCACGTAATTCGGTTCATCCATAACCGCGGGCAGCGGCCGCTTGATGGCGAACAGCTCTCCGCGCTTGTCCGCCTTGTACACAATCGCCATCCCACCCTTTCCGAGCACCTCCAGAAGGCGATACTCCCCAAACACCTCCGGGGTCGAACCTCCGGCAAGCGGGGCACCGACGACCCTCGTCGGAGGCGCGGGGCTCGTTTCGGAGGGCAGCTCGATCAGGGTGGACTGCGTGCCGCCGCGGCGGAGTGCCCTCCGGCCAAGCAGCAGGAGGAGACAGGCCAGTGCCGCGACGACCAACGTCGATACGTAGACTCCGGTGCGGTCGCGAGCATCGGTTGGCAGCGGCGGTAGTGTTACCGGGAACAGATTTGGCTCACCCGGAATCACCGTGACCAGATCCGAGTATTCCTGATGCTCTGAAAGCGACATTCTCAAGCGATGAAGCCCCGGTTGGACATCGCGCAGGATAAGTCGGCCGGTGGTCATCCCTGTCACCCCGATGGGCTCGTCGTCCAGATAGACGGTTGCGCCGGGTGGCACGGAGATGAAGACCGCTCTGATCGGCTCCCTCGTCTGTGGCGCGTTGACACCGTCTGCCGGCAGCGGCTTCGTGGACGGGACGAGAACCCGGTGCTGCCGGATCCGTTCCCTCGCCCTCACCCGAGCTGTGAAGGAGTCATCCTCCATGCCCGATGAGCGGATAAGGAATCGGTAGGTTCCGGCTGAAAGCTTGACCTCGAGGGGGGTGGTGCCCAGGTAGCGTCCCGATAGCAGAACGGTAGCGTCCGAGGGTGTGCTCTCGATCACGAGGATCCCGAGAGTGCTCGACTCGACCTGTTGCCGCGGCGGTTCCGCTGGAGGTGGCGCGGGTCGTTCCTCGGCCACGGCTTTCACGGCTGAGACGGACTTTTGCGTTTGAGTGGCCGCCTGCCTACTCGCGATCGCTGTATTCTCGGCCTGGGCGATCAGTGCCACTATCCGGTGTCGCTCCGGTGCGGGCTCCTTACCTATCGCAACGGACTGCAGGAGAGTCCCGCGGGCTGCATCGAGCTGCCCGAGCATGACCTGGGCCTCCGCCAACCGGAGGTATGGATGATAGTGCTCGATCGAGTTTGTTCCGTATGTCAGCAGATGCTCACCCGGATCGGGGCGCTTCTTGATGGCTCTCTGGAAGCAGCTTGTCGCCTTGGCCGCCTCGTGGTTTCCGAGTGCTCTTATGCCGTCGTAGTACTCGTCATACCACTGGGCGCCTCGCAGTGGTGCGGCCCAGGCGATCGAGAGGAGCACAAGGATGAGGAGATCGTAAGAGCGACGTCGTATCGTCGATTTGAGGAGAGTGCCGCGAGATCGCTCCTCAATCTCCACTCCGATGTGCGCGGCATCGAGCGCCTGGCCGCGGCCGATCTCCGGGCATCTGCCCATGATTTCCCGCCTGCGATTTGCCAGCACTCTGCGAGCTAATCCCCCCCACCGAAGATCCGCCTGAGGAACCCTTTGATGGGATCATTCCCGCGGTCAAAGCGGTAGATCAGGGACACGACAACTCGCGTAACACGGACTTTTTCTGAGAGAAGATCCGATGGCGGAACAGGCAAGACGTTGCCCTCCAGATCGTAGATGAGGCCAACGATTCCCTCGCTCTCTCGCCTTTCACCGGCGACGTCGAGGACCAGGTGCTGGAAATTCAGGCCCGATCCGAATGTCCATCCCTTAATCGGCCTGCCGGTCGGGTTGCTCAGGTCGTAGAAGGGGGATCGATCGCGATAGTGGCCGGCACGGATCGGAACGACGACTTTCGGGAGGACGAGGAGATATTCGACGCCGGCGCGCCAGAGGCTGTTATCGGCCGTTTGAGTCTCGGCCGCGGGTTGGAGATCGAAATAGTTCAGATCGGAGTATTGAGCGGGATCCTTCTGGGGCGTGAGGAAAACACCGCTCCGAACGTTTTCGACTGTCGTCTCGGACCAGTTTGTCCTGATGAAATCCGCAGCGACCGTAAGCCCGCCGAACGGACGAATGGCGATTCCGAGTCCGGCACTACGCGGCCAATGGAGCTTGGACCGCGTCTGCGCATAGAAGTAGTACGGAATCTCGCCCTCAGGGACTTCGTAGACGGTTCCCGAGTCCTCTTCGGTGAGATGGAGCGTCGCGTTCAGAGGGGCACGAAGGACGCCACCCACGTTGATCCAATCATGCTGGACCAGGAATCCGAAGGACCCGTTGATACCTCGCAGTTTCGCATCGATGCCCGTCGAAAGCGCCCCCAGATAGTAGACCTCAGCGGGCCGATCGGTCGGGGCGAGGAGCAGATCAGACTGCGCGGCCGAAGACCAGGCACCGATCCAGTAGTTGAAGGCAGCCCCGACGGAGAGGAACTCGGTGAGCTGATAGCCTCCGGCAAGACTAATTGTGTGAAACGCCCCTGCTTGCGAGGACTGCGAAAGATAGCTGACATCCCAGCTGCCGGTGGGCGATTCGGGATCATCGTAGCGATAGTCCTGGAGGGCACTGGCCACTCCATGGATATCGGCCACGCGCTGATATGACACTTGGAGGGTAAGGTTTCGTGACGCCACTTCGAACGGAACGGCAGCGCCGGCGAAGTCGGGGGCTTGATCGGTGAGGGTCAGCGACGTGAGCCGATCGGGTGCGATCACTCGACCGCTCAGCGATGCGCTTTGCGAGCTCCTGAAGGCGACAAGGGCGACTTCGGTGCTGCGCAGGCTGGCGAGCCCGGCAGGGTTGAAGGTGGCCGCCGTTCCATCGTCGGCAACCGCGATGAAGGCTCCTCCCATTCCCAGCCCACGGGCACCGGAACCGACAGGACTGAAGCCTGTCCGGACGCTGGGAATCAGGAGAACCTCGGCCGTCTCCGTCCTCGACGGGATTCCTGGCAGCAGCGAGATCAGAACGAGCGCTCTCAGTGATCGGGACACAACCGGCCCCCTTTGTGAAACTCTGCCTATCTGCCATCTGATACTAGCGTCCCACGAAACCGAATTCAATGTCAGTCGCCGCCGATTCTACGGGACGCCAATGATGTCTGAGAGGGAGTTTGTCTGCTCACCCTGGGGCGACCGGTGGACCGTCGCCGCTTCGCTCCGCGCGGCGCAGCGAGCGGCGCTCACCGCCCGATCGCGCGTCGGAGCTGAACGAGCTTCATGTACTTGTCTCCGCGAGTCGGTGCCAGGATGCCGCCCACACCGTACTCGTTCCACGCGTAGATGATGAACGCCTGGACGCGTGGTTCAAGCGAGATCTGTCCAACCTGCGGATTGGCGCCGAGCTCGGCTGCGAGCCTTCGGACCGCCTCGCACCATTGTCGGCTCGTGGGGAAGCGGAAGAACTCTCGTGGATCCTGCCACGGACGCGCATCGAGCCCCTCCATCAACGCAGGCACAAACGGAATGGCGTCGACAGCATGATGATGCAAAACCGTGTTCGAGAGTTCCTCCAGAGTCGCGTAAGGGTAGGGCCGCTTCCGGGTTTTCAAGTCGGGGATTCGGGAAGACGTCCGCCTCACGGACAGCCACGAATAGGTGCGTGGGTCTCGGAGAAGAGGTATCCGGGAATCGAATATCTGCGGGACGGGGTCGCCTCAGCTTCTCGCCAGTTCGGCCGTGACGACGTAGCGGAGCGGACCGCCGGGCACGAGCGCGTCGAGTGGGTAGCAGGTGAGCAGGGTCAGGCGATGCTCATCGGTCGGTTCCAGCACACTCGTCTCTCGTTCGTGCACGATCCGCCGGTCGATCACGTCATAGCGGTAGACCGTGCCCGCAGGCGTCTCCAGGAAGAGCTCGTCGCCAATCTGGATGTTCCTCAGGAAGCGGAATTGCGTATCACGGTGGGCGCTGATGACGCAGTTGCCGGGCCCGCCCGGGAGTGCGGTGCCGTCCATGTGACCCGGACCAAACGCCAGCGAGCGGCCGCTGATCCCGGCGAGCACGTAGAAGTCGGCGTCGTGACGCGGTGCGTAAAGGCGGGCGACAGGCCACGTGTCCGCCCATGGCCACGGCTTGACCTGCCGCTCGCCGGCGACTGTCCGATCCCACGCCTGCTCGATCAGGAGCTGCGCCACCTGCGCTTTTCCATAGATCCAGGTTCCTTTGCCGAAGAGCGCCACGCCTGCAGCGAGCTTGACGACGATCAGCATTCCGATCACCCTGCGGCGCATGGGCTGTCCCCTTTTCGCTCTCGCGCATGCGCGCATGCTCGGCGATGGGCGAGGCCGAGGATCCACCAGCATGCGACGGATGATGTGATCAGGGCCAGGCCGAGCAGCAAGTAGAGCGGTCCCGGGGTCGCGGTCTGCGGGAGGGTCCCGAAGACCTTGTCGTACTTCCAGCCGCTCGGGAGATTCGCGGGGATCTTGTGCGTCTGAGTGTCGGCGCCCTGAGGCGCCGTCGGCGTCACGTCCACCGCCACGAGGCTCGTGTACTTCGAGACGAGGTGATGCTGCAGGGCGACTGCGACAACTTCCGGACGCACCTTCTCTTCCTCAGCTCCCTCACTCAGCGTGTCCATCAGCGCCTCGATCTTGTGCCTCGCCCAAAGAGCGCCGATGCCGGACCCGCGCGCTTCAGAATCGAACCGCAAGGACTGCTGCCAGGGCTCGCCCCCGATCCTCCCAAAAACCTCGACACCGTCGACCGACGTTGTGGCGGCCGCCACAACCACAGGCTCGCCGAGATAGAGATCGGGCACCTTGTCGGGCCACGCCTCGACCGCGGCCCCGCTCCATGCTATCCGCACGTCGCTCAGGACCGGGCTTTCGAGCTTGGCGAAGAGCGCGCCCATCTTCGCGCTGACCTCGGAGAGGTCTCCGACGTAGGTGAACGTGCCTCGTCCGAACTCGGCCGCTTTCCGCATGAAGTAGGAGTTCGGTGCAGAACCGATTCCGACCGTGAAGAGTCGGCTGGCGCCCAGCCCTCCGGTGATCGCCCGGAAGAGCTCATCCTCGTTGCTCACGCAGCCGTCGGTGATGAAGATGACCTGGCGCACATCGCGCTGCTCGCCCGTGTCCCGCAGCGCGGCCTGGAGCGCTGGAAGCATTTCGGTGCCGCCATCGGCATTCAGGTGAGCGACGTATTCCTTGGCTTTCGCCACTGTCTCAGGCAACGCGGGAACGCTCGCCGGGAACAGGCGGCTCATGTAGCTGTTGAACTGGATCACGTTAAAACTGTCTTCGGGCTGGAGATTGCCGAGGGCGAGGGTGAGTGCTTGTCTGGCTTGATCGATCGAGGTGTTGGCCATCGAGCCTGATGTATCGATGACGAAGATCGTTTCACGAGACAGTCGCACCAGTCCCGCGGTGTCCGGCCGAGGTGGAATCAGTAACAGAAGGAAGTACTTCATCCCTTCCGTCTCCTCCGAGAAGACGGCGGCCTGCGGGAGGCGGCCCGGCTGAGGCGCCCACTCGAGGACGAAATCGCGATCTGCCGGTACCGCACCGGGTTTCAGTGAGACAACGTGGGTCGATGCGCGACCGCGCACGATCTTGATTTCGTGCGAAGGACTTCGGAGCACGCCGGTGGCGAAGCCGGGGTCGATGTCGATACGAAGTCGGACTGGGTTGATCGGCCCTGCACTGGGGTGGAGGACAGCTTGAGTCGTGTGAATCTGCGGGACGGCCGGGTCCCCGGCCATTCCAGGGGTATATCGCGGCCCGACGACCATCGGGAAACGGAGGCTGAAGACGCCCTGGTCGTAGTGGATCGTCTCCTGGTAGACGATCGTCACCTCGATGTCTTCACCGGGGCCTATGTTCGCCGCCCACGTTGTGAACACGTTCGGGCGCTCCTGCTCGACCAGCGCCGCCTTCTTCCCATCCAGTTTCGCCTGCTCGTACGTTTTCTTGGCCGCCTCCTTTTCCTGGATCTGCCCTTCGATGATCCGGTGGCCGATCGTCATCCTGAGATGATCCACGGCAGCCTTTTCGGGCAGCGGGAATGCGTAGACGGCTTCGACCCATTCTTGCGAAGGATTGTGAAACCGTTGCGCGACCTCGGCCCGAGCCACGATGCCGGTGACCACGATCTTCACATCGGTCGCCACCGTCGGCGCGAGCACGAACTTGCTCGGCTGATCCGTTTTGATCAGAAGGCTTCCCTGGCCGACCTGGTCGATCTGCACGACGGGAATGGGCTCGGGGTTGATCGCAGAGTGCGCCGATGCGGCCCACAGGCAGGTGGCCGCAGCGAGAACTCGGTGGATCCACTTTTTCAGGCTGAACATCTGAAGCTACCTCCTCGCTCATGCACTGTTCACACCTCGAATATGGATCTCCGGTGTGGCGGTGGGAGGAGACGTTGCGGGAAAGTTTCGTCAGAGCTGTGGCGGAGTTGTGGCCGCTTGCCGGCTGGCTGCTGCGGCAACGCGCGTCGCAAGACTTCGGGCGTCAGCTTCGACTACGGTTGAAACTTCATGGCCTCGATGAGCCGGAGGAAGCGTGGATCGCCGCGCAGCTCGTCGAATCGTGGATCCACCTTGATCCAGGTGAGCCCGGGGGTTCGCTCGGCATATGCCTGCTCGAGGTAACGCATGGCATCGTCCTTCTGCCCCAGCTGCAGAACCAGGTACGCCAGCTCGAACGCGGTCGCCGGGCTCGCATCTTCTCTACGATTCCGGGCTGCTTTCAGAAGCGTTTCCCAGTAGCCTCTGCCTCCGTCGCGGATGTAGGCCTCGCGGAGCTCCCGGATGCTGTGTGGATCGGCGTTGGACACGGCGGCGGATTGTTCGATTTCGCCGATTGCCTGCTCGAACATGCCTTTCTCTTCATAGACCACCCGAAGCTCGGCATGAGCGAGCGGGAAGGACGGATCCATGTTGATCGTCTTCTTCAACTGGTCGATCGCCGCCTGCTCTCGCCGTGCGAGCCTCAGAAGGAGGCCGTGATCTGTGTTGATGATCAGAGACAACGGGTCCAGCTCTTCTGCCTTCTCGATTTCGGCAAGCCCTTCCGGGATGCGCCCCACCGACACCAGAAAGATGGCGTACCAGTGATGGGTCGTCGGATAGTTGGGGTTCAGATCCAAACTGCGCCGGAATTCCGTCTCCGCCCGCGTCCAGTCCCAATCGTGGGAGGAGGAGGCGAGTGCGAGCGGGGTCCAGGCTTCCGCGAGAGCGTTGTCGATGGCGAGAGCGTTCTGAGCAGCGGCCTTGGCTTTAGGGTAGGCGTCGCGGGGATTCATGAACCCGTAGCCGCCCAGGACGATGTAGGAATCGGCGAGCCCGGCGTAAGCGAGGGCGAAGCCGGGATCGTTCTCGATGGCCTTTTCGAAGAAACCGATCCCGCGCACCAGCTCCTCCGGGGTCCTCTTGTTCCAGGAATAGCGCCCCTTCAGATAGAGTTGAAACGCCTCTCGATCGTCGGTGTAGTGTCGTGTGACGCGTCTCTGTTCTGCACCGCTCAACCTCAACCTCAAGGCCTCGCTGATCTCCTTCGAAATCTCCTCCTGCAGAGCGAGGATGTCGGCGGCTTGGCGAGTGTATTGCTGACCCCAGAGCTGCGAGCCGTCAGAAAGATCGACCAGCTCCGCCCGGATCAGAAGCGCCCCTCCGCGCACCGCGACTCGACCCGTGAGAATCGCTCCAACATGGAGCTCCTTCCCGATCTGCCGCGGGTCGCTCTGTTTCCCCTTGTAATGGAACACGGTGCTTTGCGCCATGACGCGCAGTCCGGGAGCTTGTGAAAGGTTGTTAATGAGGCTCTCAGTCAGTCCGTCACAGAGATACTCAATCTCTTGTTCACGGCCCTCGTTGACGAAAGGGAGGACGGCGACGGAGTGGATCGAGTCCGTGCGACGAGGGAAGATCGCGTATGCGGTGATGCCGATGACAGCCGCGAGGATCGGGATCGCTGCCAGGTGCCAGCGCCGATGGCGCCGGAGCTGTGGGAACGCCGAGGAGAGCTGAACAGTCTGGGAGGCGCTCGAAAGCAGTCTCAGTGCCAGCGCGAGGTCTCGCGCGGACTGAATCCGGTCCGCCCGTTTCTTCTCCAGGCAGCGCCGGATCAGCACCGCCAACTCCGGCGATGCCTTCGTGAGACCTTCGTCATCTTCGGAGACGTCCTCTTTGAGAATGGATGCGAGCGTGTCGGCGGCCGTCTTGCGAGCATGAGGCGGCTTCCGCGCCACCATCTCATAGAGGATGCAGCCGAGTGAGTAGAGGTCCGTGCGCGCGTCGAGCGTCTCGCCTCTGGCTTGCTCGGGTGACATGTAATTCACGGTGCCGACGACACTCCCGGAGATCGTTTCCCGTGTCTCGTCCGATGCCTCGATCGTGCCGGAGAGAGCGAGCCCGAAGTCGAGAATCTTCACGCCACCATCCTCGGTCAGGAAGACGTTTTCGGGCTTGAGATCCCGGTGGACGATCCCCCTGGAATGCGCTGCAGAGAGACCTTCCGCGATGGCGACCCCGATTCGGATGGCCTTGGAGGGCATGACCGGGCCACGCTGAACCAAGCCGCGCACGGTTTCGCCGCGCAGAAGCTCGGTGACGGCGAAGTGAATCCCGTCTTCCTTCCGGAAATCGTGGATGGACAGAATGTTCGGATGGGAAAGCGAAGCCAGGATCTTGGCCTCGATCTCGAACTGATTCAGCGAGGATCCATCTCGCGCCAGGTTCTCCGGCAGGACCTTGATGGCAACGTCACGCTCGAGGCGCGTGTCTCGCGCTCGATAGACCTCGCCCATCCCTCCTTCGCCGAGGGGTGAGAGGATCTCATAGGGCCCGAGCCGCCTGCCAAGATCCAGAACCATTTGCTCGCCTCTTCACTTCGGCGAAAACTGAGGTGGACAAGAAACGAGCTCATGGGGCGAAGCCCGGGTTTCCATGGCGCTTGATTGTACCCGGCTTCTCTCTCGACGACAACGGCGGATCTGCGGGATTCGTCGGTGATGGGACGCCTGTGCGTGGCGTCAGAAGGGGCGCTCCTCGCGCCCGATCAGAGAGTACTACGAATAGCCTGCGAGTGCATGGCGGAGCTGATCGATCGTGACGTTCCCCCCGCTCAGGACCAGCGCCACCGTCTTTCCCGCGAGCCGTTCCCGCACCTTCAGCGCCGCGGCGAGCGACGCCGCCCCGGCACCTTCGGCGAGCGTGTGCGCCTTGTCGATGTAGATCGCGATGGCTCTCTCCATCTCTTCGTCGCTCACGAGTAGGAAGTCATCGAGATACCGCCAGAGGATGCGTTGCGTCATCTCGAACGCGACGCGCGTCGCAAGACCTTCGGCGATGGTCTCCATCTTGTCAGTGAGGAGCTGCTTCGCCCTCCACGACTTGCAGGCTGCGGGCGCGCGTTCGGATTGAACCCCGATGACCTGGATCGCCGGATTCATGGTCTTGGCGGTGAGGCAGGCACCCGCCGCGCCGCTTCCTCCACCGACCGGGACGATGATCACGTCGACATCGGGGGCCTCCTCGAGAATCTCGAGAGCGGTCGTGGCGACGCCGGCTACGAGGAGTGGCTCGTTGCCCGGGTGGACGTAGCGCAAACCGCCTTCGCGCGCCAGTGCCTCACAGCGCTCACGGGCGGCGTCAAAGTCGGCGCCATGGAAGAGGACCTCGGCCCCCATGTCACGCATCGCCGCGACCTTGACCGGATTGGCGTTTTCGGGAACCACGACGGTGGCACGGACGCCGAAAAGGCGAGCAGAGTATGCGACCGACTGGCCGTGGTTGCCCGTCGAAGCGGAAATGACCCCTCGGGACCGTTCCTCCGCCGAGAGGCGCGCCATCAGGTTCACTCCGCCGCGCACCTTGAAAGCGCCTACCGGCTGATGGTTCTCATGCTTGACCAGGACCCGCGTCCCGACGAGCTCGTCCAGAGGCGGGTAGTTGATCAGAGGCGTGCGCGATAGGTAGCGCGAGACCACCTGCCTCGCGCGAAGCACATCCGTGAAATCGGGCATTTGCATCAACTCATCCTTTGTCTGCGGACCCAGCCGAATCAGTCTCTCTGTTCATCCGGGTCGAATCCCGGTGCCGCCACTGTAGCTTACAGCAATACGGCGCCGCCGGCCGAAGTGAAGTCCGTCGGTATCTTCTTCACGGGCTCCGAACCTTTCGACGGTATCACGATCACTGAGAAACAGTGATGCGCTGGGCGCTCCATACTACATCGCACGGCGTGCTCTTCTGCGCCCTTCCCGGCAGCCATCGCGACGATTCGGAAGCCCGGCGAAATCCGCCAATCCCAGTCGACGGAGCTCGAGACACACGGGTGTTCGCCGTCATATGTGAGTCGGTGGAAGCGTCGGTTTGTCGAAGGTTGGCTTGCGGGTCTATATGCGCGCTACAAGGGCCCGCGACCGTCCGTTCTCACCTTCGAACTCGAGGCCGAGATCCTGGCTAGAACCCGGGGGAATCCTCGCGACTGATCGACGCACTGGAGCACTCGCAAGTTGGCACGTATCCTGGGGATAAACCATATGCTGGTCGCACGGGCCTGGGCTCACGCGCGGCGCAGCGCCAACTGTCCGCAGGCTGCGGCGATCTCCTGGCCGCGCGGCTGCCGGATGAGACAGCGCACGCCGCCTGAGTGCACCACGGCCTGGAAGCGGCTCACGACACTGGGTGGAGGCGGGCGCAGCGGGTTGCCCTCGAAGGGGTTGTGTGGAATGAGATTGACGTGGGCATCGAGGCCGTCGAGCAGCGTGACCAGGCGCCTCGCGTCGGCTTCGCTGTCATTGACGCCCTCCCACAGGACGTACTCGACGAAATAGTACCGGCCCGATCCGCGGCGCTGATCTTCGCGCAGCGCCTCCAGCAGATCGCCAATCGGCCAGTTGCGGTTGTGCGGCATCAGCGCCTCACGCGCGGCGTCGGTCGTGGCGTTCAGCGACAGCGCCAAGTGCCCGCGGCCTTCGCGCAGGAATCGCTTGATCCCCGGCAAGACGCCCGCCGTCGACACAGTGATGTGACCGGCACCCACGCGCGGGAGCGGTGGCTCGAGGAGGCGGTCCACGGCGCTCATCACTTCGTCGAGGTTGTCCATGGGCTCACCCATCCCCATGAAGACGACATTGCGCGCGGGGACGTGCGCCGGGGCCTCGCTCTGCGCGACGAGGTACTGGAGCACCATCTCGCCGGCCTTCAGTTGTCGGTGGAAACCAACAGTGGCCGTCGCGCAGAACCCGCAGCTCCGGCTGCAGCCCGACTGGCTCGACACACAAACCGTGCTGCGCGCCGCGGCCGGGATGAAAACCGTCTCAATCGTGGCGCCCGCGACATCCATGGAGTACTTGACCGTTCCGTCGACGGCGAGTTGGCGCCCGAGAAGCCTCCACTGCGGAAGCGCCGTCGCGGCCCGCAGACGCTCCCATCCGGCGGCCGCGACGCCGTCGATGCGGTCGGGAAGATAGGTCGGCACTGGTATGCACGAGTAGAGCCAGCGGCGCACGGCGTGCGCGCGCGTGCGGCTGCCGAGGATCTCGCCCAACGCCGCGAGAGGCAGGTCGGTGAGGGAGAGGGTCGTCATCGCCTGACGCGCCTGAGACGCCCGCGAGCGAGGGTAGTCGTGGTCCAAACAGATTCCCGATCGTCTGCGGCCACGTCTACCTCCACGTTTAGTCACTCCCTAAGAAGTCGAATGTTTGCACGAAATGGCAAAACTTTCCATGGGGCGAGATATTCCGAACCCCTCTCAGGAAAGCATGAAGGGAAAAATGCGGGAACGGATCCGTCACCCCGGACATTGGGGGTGCACGGAACGAGCTCACACGCGGCGGAGACGCGGCCTGTCTGGTTGCCGCCCCGCTGCGCTGGGAGGTGAGAGCAAATGATGAGACCTATCGTCGTCGCACGCGCAGCCGTTTGTTCCGCCAGGCCAGGGCGCGTTGAAGCAGGATTGGGAATAGGCCCCAGGCGATAGCGCCGTCCAAAGGTGGAGTAGGAAGCAGGTTGAAGATCGCGACGCCGATGCTGAAGAAACCCATGATTGCCAGCACGGCATTCAGTGGATCGTACGGAGTGTAGCCGAAGACGACGACCCAGGCGATGAGAGGAATCGCGACCACCAATTGGGCGAGGACACCGCCCCAGGCGATCACACGGTGGTCGAACCGGGACCATGGCATCTGGAATCTCGTAATCCCGAGTATCGGGTAGATTTCGATGGAGTAGACTCGGCAGCCTCTTCGCCGAGCCGCAACCAGATGGCCGCATTCGTGAAGTGTCAACACTCCGAGATAGGAGAATAGAGCTACCAGAGTCAGCACTGGCTTTTGCCGGGCATTAGCGAGAACTACCGGCACAATGAGAATCATCGACCAGTGTATGTAGATGCCGACGCCTCTGATCCGCGTGATCAGTGTAGGTTTCCCAAGTCTCAGCGACATGGTGTTCATGCAGCTTGGGACCAGCTCCCATTCCAGATGCAGTCGTACTCCGGAGCATCCTATCCCATGTCGCGGTGGGATCGTAATCCGTTGCGACTCCTTGAACCAGCTCTCCGGATCCTCCAGCGCTTCGTTCGCGTACCTGCCAAAGGCCCGCGCACGGGCCCCCCAACTGGGATGCTCGGCTCCTCGAACTGGCCGGCGAGTTGAAGTAAGATTCTTCTTGGTGAGGAAGAAAGCGAGTGTCCATCAATATCAAAGAGACCATTAATACTATCAATCAAATGCAGACTGATGGTGTCATTGATCGGTATGCCATCGGCGGCGCCGTGGGGGCCACGTTCTATCTTGAACCAGCCGATACGCGGGATCTCGACATCTTCGTAGCCCTCGAACCTCCCGCCGAACGCTCGATCATCTCCATCGCTCCAATCTACGAGTATCTGAGGGGGCGGGGATGCGGATTCGAAGGAGAGTATGTCGTCATCTCCGGTTGGCCTGTCCAGTTTCTTCCGGCCAGCAGCCCGTTACTCAGAGAAGCTCTGGAGCAGAGCGTCGAAAAGGAGATCGACGGTACTCCCACTCGAGTCTTCAGCGCTGAGCACCTCGCCGCCATAGCATTCGAGCTAGGACGCCCCAAAGATCGGCTCCGCGTGATACAGTTCCTGGAAGCGCGGGCCATAGATGAATCACGCTTCGGCGCGATTCTTGAACGGCACGGCTTGCTCGATCGCTGGACTTCTTTCAAGAGACAACTGGGTGGCTAGAGATGGACCCGGGTTGGCAGCCGGTAGTCAAGAGCAAACGCGAGTATCGTCGCAAGCTCGCCACCCTCCCTCCAGCCGAGAAGCTGCGCATTCTCGACGAGCTGCGTAGCCGCGCCCGTGAGCTGGAAGGGTCCGGTCGGTCAGCGCCACCAGCTCCGTCACCCACAGTCTACCACCGTGAGCCTGCCCCGCCATCTGCGGATTCAACTGGAGCACGAAGGGCCAGCTCGTCTCGCCTGACGGCGGCGTCCCAGCGTTATGGCGGTCGCGCTACTGCGGGTGGAGTGAACTACGAGGGCTGCGTTGCCGCCTTCGTCGCAGTGAAGATGCTCTCGGGTAGCCAATGCTCGGTCTGGGACGGGATCGATGGCGCGGACATATCAGCGGTCACGATGCAGGCGCCCGAGCCGGTCGACGACGTTGTTGCGAGCTTGCGCGGCGACGACAACGCGCGCGTCTTCATCTCGGCGAAAGATCGCGGCAGAACAGTCGGGCTGACAGCAAGGAGTCCAGCGTTCGCGGAGACTGTGGACGCCTTTGTCCGCCAGTTCCTGAAGCTCTCCTCTACGGCGCGCTCCAGAAGTCGGCTAGTCTGGGCGATTCCCTCCTCTGCGGGTCGAGCCGCAGCGCAGGAATTGCCCCGTGTTCTCGATTCGCATCGCATGGATTCCGGCGACGCCCCTCTTGCCGAGTTCCTGCTTGGTCGGCGGACTGGAGAGAGTAAGGCCTTGGAAGCCCTGCTGACGGTGGCGAAGGATGGTTGGGAGAAGCAAAAGGGTAGCTCGCCGACGGATGATGAACTGCGGTGTTTCCTCCGGAAGGTATACGTGGAGGTCTACGATTTCGAGCGCGGTCAACGGAATGAACGCGAGGCGGAGAGTGACATCCGCAGCCACGTTGTAACGGATCCCAAGCTGGCGCATCGCGCATGGGAGAAGCTGCGGCACCTTTTCTCGAGAGTAGATCAATACGGCGTGCGCGTCACTGCGGCATCATTGCGTCACCTGCTCGCCAATGATGGCATGGCGCTCAAGTCACCCCCCGATTACGCCGCTGACGTCGCCCGCCTGAGGACACTGACGCTTCGCAATCTCACCGCCCTAAAGGAACACGCAACGCTGCACTTCGGCCCGAAGCCAGGTGATGCCGTGCATGTCCCACGTACCGAGAAGCTCACCGCACTGGTCGCGGCGGCGAAATCCGGTCACCTTCTCATCACGGGCGAACCAGGCTGCGGGAAGAGTGGGCTGATCTACTCACTCGTGGAGAAGCTGCGGAAGGAGCATTTCCCTGTCATTCTGCTGCTGGCCGATGAGATCTCGGCCCGGGATTGGAAGGGCTCGGCAACCCTCCCAGGCTTCGTGCACGCGCTTGATGAAATCCTTTCCAACTGGCCCGACGCTGCCCGGGGGTTTCTCATTACGGACGCGCTCGACGCGGTGCGCGATGTTGAGACCCAGGGGATGCTCCGGCGCTTGATCCGCGATGTGCGGGAAGGACAGTCCGGCTGGAAGGTAATTGCGAGCGTGCGGGAGTTCGACCTGAAGCACGGACGGGAGCTGCGTGAGCTATTTCCAGGAGACGGTGTCTGTGGCCACTCCTCGGACGAATTCAGGGGCGTGGCACACTTCTACCTCGCGGGCCTGTCCGAGGCCCAATTGGACGACCTCGCGGCCCGGCGGGCGGAAATCCGCCCGTTCGTCGAAAGCGCTCGTAAGAACACGAAGTCCGGCGCGACGCATCGCTCGCCTTTCTACCTGCGGCTCGCGGCCGAGTTGTTACGCGAGGGTGAGAATCCTTCGCGGCTGGCGGACTGGAATAGCCCTGCCGTGCTCATGAGGAAATTCTGGGAAATCCGCGTCAAGGAAGGCGACGGAGCGCATGAACGTGAAGTTACCCTTAGGGCAATCTGCCGTCGGATGGTCGACCTGCGCGCAATGAGAGTCTCGCTAAAGGAGCTTTCCCTGTGTGCGGCGGAACTCAGTTCTGTCGACGAACTTCGCAGTGGTGGCATTCTCCAGGCACCCAAGCTTCGGCGTGGGACGTCTGTGGGCGGTGATGAAATCCGATTCACACATCATCTGTTGCACGACTATGCAATCGCTCGCTCGCTCATACCAGAGACACCCGGACCTTTCTATGATTTTGCTCTTCGTGAATCAGTTCTGCCAATCTTCTACCGGCAGAGCTTCATCTTCGCACTGGAAGAGCTCTGGGATGCTGACCCGCAGCGTGAGGAGTTCTGGGAATGCGCGCTCCAGTTGGAGAGCGTGACGAAGCTGTACGGCATCACGCGCATCCTTGCCCCGATTCTGGCTGCTCGCCGTGTTGAATCGCCCGCAGACTTGCAGCCGCTGCTTAGGTCTCTAGGACCTGCCACCGACAGTGACTCCCCTGGGCAGCAGGCTCTGCGACACCTTGCTTCAGGCGTACAAGACGCCGATGACAATGCGATACGCGTCGGGGCAGCCGGTTGGTGCGCGTTTGCGAGGGAGCTTGCTGGTCTGCTTTCCGCTAATGCGTCCATCGAGGGGCCGCTGGTTCACATTCTTGCTCGACTAAATACGATCGTTGCCACAGACGATGCGATCCAGCGTCTGACTTTGAACGCCGTCGGGCGAAGACTGTTGGCCCACCATGTCGCCAAGCCTGTGCCGAAGGGCTGGCCCTATGCTGTACAGGTTGGCGTCGAAGCCATCTGCCGGACGTTCAAAAACGCTCCCGCTGAAAGCGAACGCGCGTTGCTGACACTCCTCACGCCGGAACGTGTGGCGAAGTTCCCCCACGACGACCTCCGCGTCCTTGCCGACAACCTCAAACGTCTCGACGCGGGCGGTGACGCCGTGGTGATCCGGCTGTTTGAAGCGGCGTTCGCGGGTGAGCCACAAACCGGCCAATGGGAGCGGATCGGCACGCCTATCATCCCGATTGCGGCGCAAACCAGCGACCAGTGGAAAACTCTCCACTATGAGCTGGCGGGCTACTACGCGGCGCGCACCGGCGAAAACGCGGCGCTGATGACCGAAGCTGCATGCATCGCATGGAACGCCGCCGCCCGCCGGCAGGAAGGCCAAATGAGCCGCGAGCCACGCGTGGTGGCAACCATTCAATTCCGCGGCGTGTCCTGCGAACTGGTGGAAGACTACTCCCATATCTGGGGGCGTGAATTCGAGCACGAGGAAAACAGCATCCTCCGCCACTTCGAGAAACTGCTGCGCGAGTGGGCCGCAAGCAGCGATGCAACCCGACTGAGCACGGCCCTCGACTGCTTCGCCCGGCGGAATCGCACTTCTCTTATGTGGACCGTGTTCATGGAAGTCGCCGCTGAGCATCCTTCGACGCTGGGCGTCCAACTGGAAGGCGGCTTAAGCGAACCGCTGTTCCTCACGCATCCAGACTACTATCCTGCTGCCGTCTCACTGTTCAGCTCGCTGCATAGGTCGGGAGATGCTGCTCAGCGCGAACGGTTAGAGAAGCTCGTCCTAGATCTACCGAAGAACGTCCGGTTGCGGGAGGGGGAAAAGGGCGACCCGATGCCTTCATGGGTCATGCATGCGCAGAACAGACTGCTTGGTGCGCTTGAGGAACCGAACATACTGAGCGGGGCAGTTCGGGATTTGTGGCGCGAGCGGAGAATCGCGGACGCATTCCCGGCCAACCAGGAATCGAGGCGATCTGATGCAGGGGTTGTCTGGAGCGTAGGAGTTGCACGGCGCGATAGTGAACTCAAGAAACCTGCCAACAAAGAATTGCTTCATTTGCGTGAGGCGCTCGGGCCGTTCCTCGTGTGTGACGACAAGAAGTTTGACATCGCGGCGGTCGAACGCCATTGGCCGGTGATTCGGCTTTGCGAGCGGGCGGTGAAACGCACCGCAAAGCGTCAGCCGGAGATGGCGCGAGAGCTTTGGGGCCATCTCGTCGGTGCATGCGAGAACGTCGCATTCCACGCCAATTGGCCTGAAACGAGCGACCGCTGGAAGACCGTTCGGCGAATCCTCCTCAAGGCTGCAGATGACCCTCTACCTCAAGCGGACAGCGACGGAGCCACCAAGGAAGACAGCCGGCCTAGCTGGAGGTGGCCTTCGCCGCGGCTCGATGCAGCTTGCGGTCTGCCCTATCTCGCCCATCGTCTCGGACGAGCGGACAAACCCGTTGCCGCGGCCATTCGGCGGTTATGCTGCGACAAGTCGCGTGCCGTGCGGTTCAACCTCGCATTAGGGCTTGCGGTGTTGCAGCGACCAGCGGCCGACCTGATGTGGGAATTGATCGATTGGTTTATCGCCAACGAGCGGAAGTTTTCAGTGCTCGATGCCTTGGCTGAGTCTGCAGACCAGCTGTGGCGAACAGCGCCCGAGAAGGTGAAACCGCTACTTAGGCTCATTGCCGACCGCGCCACGCAGAGCGCTCCTGCCGACAACCACATCCACAAAACCTTGGCGCAGACTCATCTGTTTCAGTTCTTGAGGACCGGCGATCCAGACTGTGGAGCGTTCATCGCTAGCTTCATTGCGGCGTGTGACAGCCCACGGGCGAGCGACCCTCTCGGTGCGCTGCTGCACGCTTGCCGAGAAGACGGCTGCCTAACTGCTGGTGAGGCTGCCGGACCAGACACGCGCGCTGATCCGGTTCGAGCGCGAACGTGGGGATTCTTTTCCAAACTGCTGATCACAGCCCAGGCTAGATTGCAGCAGCACCGCGAGGCACGGCGCCAACTCAATGAGCAGGGTCAAGTGGATGATGAAGTCACCAAGCCCTTGCAGGAGAACCTCGATCGGGCGGCCCGATTGGTGGATGGAATCGCGATGCAACTCTACTTCGCTTCCGGGGCGTTCGATGAGTGGAGTCACAAGGACAAGGCACTGTTAACTCGCGCACAGTTGTGCCGATTCTGGCAGGAGGCTGCACCGCTGCTCCGCGCTCTGGCGACCGAGCCTCACCCGCACACGGTTCATCAGACCGTCCAAACGCTGCGACACCTGCTGCGATGCGCGCCCAGCGAAATCTTCGTGCTCGCGACCCAGTCCGTTCTCAGTGGAAGTAAAGCGGGGTTCCAGTATGAGTCGCTGGCCCGTGACGACGTCGTGGAGCTCATCCAACGTGCCATAGCCGATCATCGTGAGATCTTCCAGGGCGACACCGGGCAAGATTGCGTGGAAGCGCTCCTTCAAGTTCTCGACCTATCTGTAGAAGCTGGGTGGCCCGAGGCGCGCCAGCTCACACATCGGCTGGAAGAGATCTACCGCTGATGCGAGGCAGGATGGATCTCGGGTCCAGATCGCCCACGAGGATTCCTTGGCCCCTTGGTGTGGCTTCGTGTCGTTGTCTCTTGGTGGTCTGGACGCCTGCCACCTCACCCCAGCGCGCGGGAGCGGACGACTAGAACTCGCCGCTCAGGACGATCGTGGCGCTGCGGCCGGGGGCGTTCACGGCGGTGCTGTCGGAGGTGGCTGGGTAGGTGCGGTCCAGGATGTTGCGCAGGAGAAGCTGCGCTTCAAGCCCTCTGCGGAACGACATCCCGGCCGAGAAATCGAGAGTCGTATACCCCGGCGTCCTTATCTCGGTCGGTCCCGCGGCACTATCGGCGGCATACGCCGCCAGCCGAGATCTCCACCAGACCCGGTGATTGGCCTGGTGGTGCAGGGTCAGGCTGATGCTGTGGGGAGGAATGTCCGCTGCAGGCGAGTCGTCATCGAGGACTCGCCCACGTGCGACGCCTGCCGCGATGCGCAGAGAGAGATTTTTCCTCAGCGGGCCGTCGATCTCGAGCTCGGCGCCGCGAATCTCGACTTCACCGCGATTCCTGAAGTAGAAATCCTCGCCGCTCATATATCGTTCGATGAGATCGCTGATCCTGTACACGTACCCGTACGCGGCAGCGTGGACCGGGCCCAAACTCGCCCGAATTGCGAGATCGAACTGGTCCGAAGTCTCCGGCGTCAGCGTTGGATTGCCGACGACGAACCCGCGGCCCGAGACGCCGCGGAAGTAGCGCTCCGAGAGCAGCGGGTCCCGGAATCCGCGCGCGTACTGGAGCGTCGTGCTGAGGTCCGCGCGCGGAAAAACGGTGAAGGCCGCAAAGCCGGACACGGCGCTCGATCTCGTCGAGATGTCTCCGAAATAGCCCCCCTTGTTTGTCGTCGAGACGACATCGCCGCGCAGACCGGCGGCCAACTTCAGGCGACTCGAGAGGAGCACCCGCTCCGACTCGACAAACAGACCCGCGTCGATCCGCCTCGCCGATGAGATGGCGCTTTCCTCTTTCCGGCTCCAGATCTCATCTGTCGTGTCGTAGTCCAAGAAGCGGTTGATGGCACTCAACCCGAATCGTCCGTTCAGATCGACGCCGATGCAGATCTCGCCCTGCGGCAGAGCCCTTCGTGCACTGACGCGAAGGGATGCGTCATCGGCGGCGATGTCGGACTGCGACAGGCGGCGAGTCGTCTCCTCTGCCGGGAGCCGTTCCCGATTGGTGATGAGCCGATCGGCGCCGACAAACGACCTCACCTCGATCGAGTCGAATCCCAACCTTCCCGGCAGATCGGCGCCGAAGGTGAAGCGGCTGGAGCTCTCCTCGGGATAGTAAGCCCGCGTGACGTTCGAGTCTGTCGCCGGTTTGCCCATGTCGCGGACCCGGTCGAGCTGGAGTCCGAAGAAGAGGCGAGATGACCCGGCGGGGAAGAGTCCTCGAACGAGCAGCCCGCGGTCCCGGGACGCCGAGTTGTCGACCGGCCCGGAAGGCGCGTCGTAGTCACCGAAGAATCGCTGATGGTACTGGATCAGGAATGCATCCGGCCCGACCGGGATGTTCGTTTCGATTCCTCCGGACGCGCCGTTCTCGCCGATTCCCCCGGCCAGCTCGAGACGCAACCCGAAATCGTCCAGGCGCGGCAGCGGCGTGCGCGCATGGATGACGCCGCCCAGCGCATCCGACCCGTATGCGACAGAGCCGGGCCCGCGCACAACCTCGATGTTTTCGACGCTGAATGGGTCCAGGAACCCCGCGGACGCTCCCGCCCGCCGCTCAGCCGTCACCCGCGCGTCATCGAGGAGGAGCAGAGTTCGGGATCGGGCGAGCCCCCGAATCGACGGAACGATCGAGTGGCCTTCCTCGAGCCGCCCCGCGCCCGGGATGTCGGCGAGCGCGTCGCCGAGCTGGGCCGGGCGTTGCTGCAGGACTTCCTCCTTGGACAACACCGATGATGCGGACGCCGGTGGTGCTGCCGTCGACGGTGACACGCCGGCGATGACAGTGACCGAGACCTCCTCGGGTGCCGGCAGCCTGATTTCATTGGGACGATCGGCGGACAAAGTCTCTACGCGCACCAGCCCCTTCCACGCCCCACGCTCATCCGCGACCGCAACGTCGAACGGCACAGGCGGAAGCGGAACCAGTGAGAACATTCCGTCACGATCGGTCGCAACCGAGCCCTGTGAGCCGACGACCGACACTCGCGCATTTGCCACCGGAAATCCGGAGGAGTCGACCAGACGGAATATCGTCTGCTGCGCCGCCGTCGCCGTGCCGGCAAACGAAGTGAGGAGCGCCAGAATGCATGATCGAAGTATCTTCACAGATTCTCTCACTCCAGCCGTCTCTCTCCCACCTCAATCTACGGAGCAGCCGCGCCCAAAGTTTCCCTTGGCGCTTCAGATCAGCACATCTGCCGCCGGTCCGACCTTGACGAGATCGATCTTGTTCGTTTCCCACACTCCCAGTGCGTGCTTCTCGCCCGCGACGCGGACGTGCTTCGCCAGCTGAGCCAGCGGGCGATCTTCACCGAAATAGACACGGCGCCTGGCCTCCAAGACCTTAACCCCGACCGTGTCGATTGCAACGGGATCGGTCGACAGGAAAATGCCCTTGTACGGCCAGACGAAGCGGGGGTCGAAGTGGTGCGGGCCGCGCGTGTAGAACTGAGGTGTGAGTGCGACGAGAATGTTCAGTTTCACCTTGTCCTTCAGGATCGGCAGCTTCCAGAGTGTCGCAAGATCGACGCACATGTCGGGGTGATAGTACTCGGGCTTCTCGGCGAACATGATCGGGTTCTTGATGCATCCGCCGATCCCGGCCCAATGATGGGTGCGAAGGGGGCGTGCGTTGACCAGAGCCGTGCAGGCAGCCAGTGTGCGGCGGGCCCCGCGGTCATCCACCCGCATCCGGCTCTCCGGAATTCCGATCTCAGCCATGCGACGCTTGATGCCGGCCTCGACCGAGGCCGGTGTCGGGAGGTACTCCCAGACATTCGTCTTGATTCCGGTGATTCCGGCGGGATCGAAGAGGCGGCGCCACCCTTCGGCCGGCTGCTTGACGCCGAGCAACTCGACGATGCCACGATCGAGCATTCGTTGGATGACATCAGGCCTGGGCCGACCGCTCGCATCGAGACATTCGTCGTCGCGGATCAGGACGACCCGGGATCGCTTCGCTGTCTCTCCTCTCATGGTCACGGGGTTTGCGACAGCTGCGATCGCAGCGCCCGATACGCTGACCACAAACTCGCGACGAGTCATGCCTGCGCGCGAATCGGTCATTTCATACCCTCCAGCTTCCGGGCCGCCCGCGCCAGCAGCGCCTCGGCTTGCGATCTTGTTGTGTTGTCGAACGCGGCTAGGAGCACCCGGCCCGCGATCTGCGCACCGGTCCATCTGCCGTCCTGCTTTTGAGCGTAGCCGTCCTTGTCGAGGGCTGGAGTGGAGCCGCGGGCAAGAGAGGCGAGCGCACGGGCGGACGCGTCTTCTGTCGGGTAGCGTATCACCACCAGTCGGGCCGAGCCTGCGTCAGTCCTGTAGGAAGCCAGCAGTCCCTCGGTGGACTCGCCGAGCCCGAGTAGATTCTGATCTCCGATGGGATAGTGGTATATGAGGCAAAACGGAGTGTGGAAATACCGGACCGTATTCCGCTGCAGGCCCTCGTCGGGCAGGATCGCGAGTATCCCGGGCCTGTCGCCCTGCTCGCCGATGGCCCCCGAAATCGCCTTGCCGATTTCGATGACGGCGGACTGCGACTCGGGCGTCTCGGCTTCTGCGGAAACACAGACAAAGAACCGGCCTTTCCAGAAGCGCAAGAGCCCGGCGGCGTATTCCGAGTCCAGTCCGATGCCGACGCTCTCATCTTCGCGCTCGAAGCTGAAGATGCCGAACGCTTCTTCGCTGGTACCCATATCGAAGAGCTGTGCTGTGATGCGCGGCGCTTCGACCCGGGCATACTCGCGGACGAGTACCTCTCGGAAACCGTACTGAAGGTACACCTCGCCCGCGCCATCGATATACCGAAAAATCGTCGTGCGATCGTAGCGCAGGTCTTCGCCGGCGGCCCGCCAGCCTGAAATTTCGGCGGGTACGAGCGCGGCGGGATTCATGTCGCCTTTCCTGGCGCTGCACGCAGCAACGCTCAGCACACAGATGAGAGCCCCGGCCTTGAGGGACCTCATGACTGACTTCGGCGGGCCATGGTGTTCAAAGTTCAAAGTTCAAAGTTCAAAGCTCAAGGGAACCTGGCAGCTCGAGAATCATCCTTGCATTGAATCTGAGACATAAGGAAAGTGTAGGAGTGCGCGGGGGCGGAAGTCAATTTTGTTTGCTCTCCGCCGTGTGGGAGGTGTATGTCTTATCTCTACGGGAGGTAGTCATGCGGAAACGGATCCTTGCACTCTTCTTGCTGGCGGCTGCCGGAGCGGCGACGGCGCAGGAGCCGGAGCTCACGAGTCTCGCCCGACCCGACGCGCTCCCGTTCACGATCGAGCAGCTGTACAACACCCGGACAATCGGCTCGGCCTGTTGGTCGCCTGACGGAACGACCGTCGCATTCATATCCAACATCTCGGGACGTTTGAACATCTGGACCGTTCCGTCGGCTGGTGGGTGGCCCACGCAACTGACGGTGTCGGAAGAGGAGCAGAGCGAGCTGGCGTGGTCACCGGACGGCAAGCTGCTCGCCTATGTCTCCGATTACGGAGGCGATGAGCAGTACGACATATTCATCATCTCTCCGGAGACGGCGCAGACGGTCAACCTCACGAACACCAGACTGGTATCCGAGGAGTCGGTGATCTGGTCGGCCGATGGCAAGGCGGTCGCGTTCGCCAGAAAGCCCAAGGAGGCGAGCAACTACGAGGTGTGCACGAGGAGCCTGAGCGAGCCGCGTGTCCTGTCGCTGACGTCGGGAACACCGCCTGATCTCTCCAGCTGGCCCATCTCGTTTTCCTCCGATGGCAAGGCGTTGCTTTACAACCAGGTGCGTGTCGACGAGAAGGATTCGAATGTCTTCATCGTGGACATGGCCACGGCGAAATCCCGCAACTTGACCCCACACGAAGGCGAGGCGGTCTACAGCGCGACGGCGCTCTCCCCCGATGGCACCAAAGTGCTCATGACATCGAATGCCGCGAACGGGTTCATGAATGCGGCGCTCCTGGAAGTGGCCACAGGCAAGATCGAGTGGCTCACATCGGACACAGGGCAGACGACAAGCGGGGCGTTCTCACCTGACGGGAGATCGGTGACATGGACATCGAATATCGACGGCAACAGCGATGTGCACGTGCGCGAGCTCGCGGGCGCAAAGATAACGACGGTTCCGATGAACAAAGGCGTCAACTCGGAGGCGGCGGCGCTGGCGTTCTCGGCGGACGGAACGAGGTTGCTTATCCGGCACAGCGGCCCCGACTCGCCGAGCGATCTCTGGGTGCACGATCTTGCGGCGGGCAAACCGCACGCGATCACGAGCTCGCTTGTGGGCGGCCTCCGCGCCTCGGACTTCGTCGAACCATACATGGTGCACTACCACAGCTATGACGACCGTCAGATTTCCGCGTTGCTCTATATTCCCCACAACATCAGACGCTCGGCAAGCGCCCCGGGCATCGTCTGGATCCACGGCGGTCCGACATCGCAGAGCGTGAACGGATTCAACCGGGGGATTCAGTTCTTCGTCAACAAGGGCTATGTCGTCATCGCGCCCAACTATCGTGGCAGCACGGGCTACGGCAAGGAGTTCGAGAATCTGAACCGATTCGACATGGGCGGCGGTGATCTCATGGATGCGCTCTACGCCGCACAATTCCTCGTGAAGAAGACCGGCTACGTCGATCCGAAGAAGCTCATCGCCTACGGCGGAAGCTATGGCGGCTATCTCACGATGATGGCCGTCACGAAAAGCCCGGACGTGTGGGCGGCCGGGGTGAACCTTTACGGTTTCGTGAACTGGTTCACGGAAATGGAGAATGAAGACCCGCTGTTGCGCCAGTACGATCTCGCGACGATGGGCGACCCCGTCAAGGACAAGGCCCGCTTCGAAGAGCGTTCGCCGATCAACTTCGTCGATAAGATCCGCGCTCCGCTGCTCGTGATGGTGGGCAGCAACGACCCGCGTTGTCCGAAAAGCGAATCGGACCAGATCGTCGAAGCTATTCGGAACAAGGGCGGCATCGTCGAGTACAAGATTTTCGAAGGCGAGGGTCACGGATTCGCCAAGCGCGAGAACCAGATCGATGCCATCAAACGAGCCGTGGATTTCCTCGACGCTCAAGTCAAGAACCGCCAGGCAGCGCAATAGGCGACACGAGGCCCAGATCCGGCGATAAGGGGCATCTGCGGCGTCGCCTTCGTCGCTGCGGTGCTCACATAGCACGGTGTATGCTGCGCGTCACCCGCCGGTGCCTCGCTCCTCGGCTCCTTGCACCTGCACCCTTCTCGCCGGCCTGGGC
>JACPPM010000306.1 GCA_016191015.1 Acidobacteriota bacterium
GCTCAGGGTGGCATCGAACAGACCCCTTCCTGCCTTCCTGAGAGGTGCTCGGAAAGGTCTTGCAGCGTGCCTGGGTCTTGCCTGTTTGGTTGCGGCTCCGCCGCGTTAGGGGCTAGGCCACACTGGGGAGACTCACGAATGCCGGAATGACGGGCAGATGGTGCCGAGCGGGATGATAGGGCGCGATGCAGAATGCTCCGTCCGGACCCTAGTCCCTAGCCCCCAGCCCCTAGTCCCTCTTCTTCGGCGCTGCTTTTCTCACTCGTTCGAACAGGGCCAGAGGCGGGCTGATCTTGGTGAGATTGCTGCTGACCCGGTCGAAGTTCAGAAGCTGCAGCGGCGGGGTCGGCTCCTGAACGTCCAGGCGACGGAAGCCCAACTTGCCGCTCTCGAGCGCGGCGAAGATCTTTTCTTCTCTGGTGCTACGGATGTCGGACGTGTTCATGACAACGTAGTCGATTCTGGCATTCTTGATCTTCGTGAGGTCTCTTCCCACTTTCCGCCATTCGAGCTCACGGAAGCCGGGCAAGTAGAGAGGCCGGCCGATTTCGACGACGCGGTTCGGCCTGGCTGCGTGTTCCCCAATCCATTCCCGGAGGTAGTACCGGGAGTCATTCGCCATGAGGAAATCGACGGAGACGGCGTAGAGCACGCAGTAGGCCATGACTGCGGCCACGAAGAGACTCCGCAGTCGGAAGAGAGCACGGTTCCTCTCGAGGAGCAGCGAGATCGCGCAGCCGCCGTAGAAGGTGAGGGTGATCGTGATCGGGAACAGGTGACGGTCGAAATTGCTCCGCAGGACACTCACCATGAACAGGTAACAGGAGACGGCCGGCACGGAAAGCCAGAACAAGGCTCGGTTGCGATGCCCGCGCAGCGAGCTTGCAATGACGCCCGCAGTGCAGATGGCAAGGGATGCCCAGCCGAGGGAGAAGCGGATGTTACGCACGCTCTGGATCAGGCCCTCGACGTGGCCGCGCACTGTGTTGTCGAAAACAATACTCTTCTCCTTGCCCGCACCAAGGATCCGCTTGACGTGGCCTTCGAACCCTTCCAGGTTGAAGGCGATATTCTGGAGGAGGAGGAAGACGATCATCGCGAGAAGGACTGAGAAGAGGATGCGCCGGTCAAGCAGGGCCAACAGGAGCGCCCTCCAACGACCGCGCGGGCGATGTTCGGTCAAGAGGAGGCCGAAAATGCATACGGCGGGCAGGATGTAGAGAGCGTACGCGGTATCCTTGGTGCAGATTGATGTCATGGCCGTCGCAGCGAACAGCAGATGGTTTCTGAGAGTTGGGAATTCGTAGATCCTGGAGAAGTAAAAGAGGGAGACCATGAACCAGAAGAGGTAGGGTACATCGACATTTGCTGTCTTGGAGTAGTAGACGAGAGGGGCGATCGAGGCGGCGAGAAACGAGGCCGCTACCGCGGCCGTGCGCCCGACCACCATCGTCCCGCACAGGTATACAATCAGGACAATGCCCGCCCCCATCAGGACCGTGACGATGCGGCTTGCGATCGCGAGCAGCGCGTAGTCGGATTCCGTGATCGCCGAGAGCTCATTGCCGTTGTAAAGGATTCGGTAGACCGACGCGAGGATGTAGAAATGCGTTGGCGGGTACTTCGCGCTCCAGTCGCCCGAGAAACGGGCCTGGATGCCCGTGATCACGGCCTCGGGCCGGATCTCGTCGGGTGCCCACCCGGGATCGTTCGTCGAAGGCAGTCCCCACCAGATCGCGTAGGTATTGATCGCGAGGCTGTAGAGGAGAACGAGGATCAGCGCGAAAGGGAATCGGGGGGGCGTGCCGGGTTCTGAGTGCCGGGTGCTGAGTGCGCCGGAGTCAACAGCGCGATGCTCCGAGGCGTTCGACTGATTCAGGCTTCTCACAGGACTGGCGAGCTTATCGGGAATCGGACGAAGAGGTCAATTCGCGGCCGGGAATCCGCCGGGGGGAACGTCAAAGCCGCACCGCGAAGTCCGGGTGAAGTCGATCGGAGGAAACCGCAGATGACGCAGATTTCCGGAGGGATTACACGGATGGGATCATGACTCATCGCAGAGCGCTCCTCAAAGCGAATTCCACCGGCCTCGCGAACCCATCGGCGGAATCTGCGTGAAGAATCCGCGAAATCTGCGGTTAGCTCGGTGCTTTGGCGAGGTCATGGGGAATCCGCCGGACACCCGAGGCCAGTGTTTACTTGTCGGGTGACTGGGATTGGTGGCGGTGATGCGGGCGCTCGTGCGGGGAACCGTGGTCGTCGGGGTCGCCGATATATCGCGCGAGCTCCTCGAGGACCTGCTGGCCGGCCTCCCTGGTATAGGGGGCAGCGTAGAATTTCTCGAGCTCGAGCGGGGAGTGGATTGTGAGGCTGCACTTCTGAAAAACCCTTCCCGGGAGCTGTCTGTGGAGCAGCAGGTCGCGGAAGCCGTCGACTCTGACCGGCACTGCAAGGGCTCGTGTTCTGTGAAGAATCTGGGCGACGCCGGGGCGAAGGGGTGCGCCATGCTGGGTCGTGCCGGCCGGAAAGTGCAGAAGCCAGCCGGACGCAATCGCCTCTTCCACTCGCGATGCCCCTTCAACATCGACGGCGCGGTTGATCGTCACGCCGCCTTCGCGGAAGCTTCGCTTGAGTGTCACGCCGCCGGCCTTCTTGAGGAAGGAGATGAGGAAGTTTTTCTTCATCGTCTCCTCGGCCGCCGAAAACCGCAGAAACGGATTCTCCAGTGGGAACCCCCTCCGCACGTAGACGACGTCGAAAAAGGCTATCGCCTCCATGAAGTACGTCTGGTGATTCGACAGGAAGACGACGTTCTTCTTGGGGAGGCGGTGGAGCAACCGGTCGCCCTTGACGTGAACCCGGTTCAGAAGGCGGAAATAGGGCACAGTGAAGCCGACGCCGAGTCCCGCGATGATTCCGTGGCGTATCCAGCGGTCGAAAAACTTCTGCTTGATGGTGCTCACGGCGCGGGCGTCCGCCCACGCCGGATCTCCAAAGAGAGTCAGAAATTCATCCGTCACGATCGCCCCCCGGGCCCGCGCAAATGACGCGCCCTTCCCCCTGATGAGACAGCGCCACCTTCAAGTGTCGAGGCCATCCTGACTCTGAAATCCAATCAAATGTACCTGGGAATCAGCATGAATCGTAGACCCGGCACCCTGAGCGTGTCAAGCGGGCGATGAAGAGCATCATGACTGCAGCAAAGTCGAGGCAGCGACTCATGCGTGTCCCTTCCGTGCGAATCCGCAGATTGCGCAGATACCCCGGAGCATGCGTATGCGGACGTTCTCACTCAGCGGTCGAATCCGCGGAATCCGCGGTTTCCGGTTCGCTTCCGTAGCCTTGTCGAGAGCATGCAATCGCGTCAGAAATGCCAGGGGCGGGGTACAGTCGATCGTGACCAGTCTTCATTCCGCCGACGGCACGGCGTCGGCGAAATCGGCTTCTGTGGCAACTTCAACTCGGTTGTGCCCGCCACCCTTCGCGCGATTCAACGCCGAGTCCGCTGCGCGCAGGACCCGGTCGCCATCTTCCGCGTCGGTAACCACCATGGCGGCAACGCCCATGCTGGCGGTCACCGTGAGCTTCACGCCACCTCCGGCATCGATCGGGCGAGCGGAGAGGCGCATCCTGAGCCTCTCAGCCCCCTCAACTCCGGCCAGCGAGTCGCATCCAGGGAGCACCACGAGAAACTCCTCGTCACCGTACCTGCCCACCGTGTCATAGGTCCTCAGGGACGTGCGCATGCGCGCAGCCGATTCCCTCAGGACCGCGTCCCCGGCCGCGTGCCCATGGGTGTCATTGATACTCTTGAACTGGTCCATGTCGATCAGCGCCACGGCGACGCAGTTGCCATTGCGCCTCGATCGAGCGAGCTCCTTTTCCAGAACGTCAATCACCGCGCCACGGTTCAGCAGCTCCGTGAGCGGATCGCGCGTGGCCTGCGTCCGCAGCGCCTCCCGGGCCTCCGCCAGCTTCGTCTGCAGCCCGACGATTCTAGCGCCGGCACGCACCCGAGCCTCCAGCTCTGACGCGTCAAACGGTTTGCTCAAATGATCGTCCGCACCCGCCTGAAACCCGCTCACAATGTCCGACTTGCCGTCCCTCCCGGTCAGAAGGATCAGGTACACGTACGGTTCCCGCCCCTGTTTTCGGACATTCCTGCAAATGTCCACACCTTCCAACCCCGGCAAGATCCAGTTCAGGCAGGCCAGCTGAGGTCCGTCCTTCTTCTGCAGAATCCTCCATGCCGCATCGCCGTCCGACACCGCGATCACCTCGTGCCCGCGGTCCAGAAGCGAGTCCTGCAGGACCCTCAACGATACCGGATCGTCGTCGGCTACCAGTATTTTCATGGCTCGCCATGCACTGCCTGCGTGCTCATCGGTGCAGAGTAGGACAGAGACCCGGGGCGTGTCAACGCGGGGTGATGGGGAGTGCTGGGTGCTGAGTGCTGAGCTGAGTGCGCGTTGCCGGACTGTGAGACGTGAGCACCCAGCCAAGACTACGGCAAAGTCCCGGAA
>JACPPM010000307.1 GCA_016191015.1 Acidobacteriota bacterium
AGCGTTCTTCCGAGCCGCCCTGATCGTCCGAGGCGACCGCTCCGTTCCTGCATTCCTCTCCTCCTGCGTTCCTGAGAGGAGTTCAGAAGACCTTGCCCCCTCGAATTCTTGCCATTTCGTGTCAACACGCAACTTGTAAGAAACTAAGAAGCTCCAGCCCTATTTTCGCTTTGACCAGGAGCTTCTCACGGAGCTTATGCGGCGGTGGGTGGGCCTCCGCGCTCACGGTGGTCTTCCTCCTGTCGCTCGCCGGCATTCGCCACACCGCGGGCGTCGTCGGGAAGGATTTCCTCTTCTCCGCCGCGATCGATCAGGGATACGGGCTGCCGGCCATCGCCGCGGCCACGGACTCGACGAGCGCCTTCATCGAAAACGGTTTCGGCAGGAATCCGCGGACCGAGGGATCGGCGAGGATCTCGTTGAGATCCGGCGGCCGATGGCCGGTCATGATGATCACCTGCACCCCGGGATCGAGCGCCTTGAGGTGCTTCAGCGTCTGCTGCCCGTTCATGCGTGGCATGACCAGATCGAGGATCACGACTCCGGTCTCACCCGGGCTTCGCGCGTAGAAGTCGAGGGCCTCGGTGCCGTCGCAGACCGTGACTACCTTGTACTTCAACGTTTTCAGAGCGCACTGAACAATGTTGCGGATGCTCTCGTCGTCATCGACGACGAGGACGGTGCGGCTCCCGCCGTTGCCACTGAGGTCCGGATTGCAGGCGCTGTTCATGGCTGGCATGGCCCCGGGCGCCTACAGCTCACTCCGCGCGCCAGGCCCGGCGTCGAGGACGGCTCGGACCTTCTGCACCAGCGCACTCGGCGAGAACGGTTTCTGCAGGAACTCGATGCCCTCGTCCAGAACTCCGTGATGCACGATCTGGTCGTCGGTGTAGCCGGAAACGAAGAGGACCCGCATGTCGGAACGATCCGCAGCAAGGCGGCGGGCCAGCTCGCGGCCGCTCATCCCCGGCATCACCACGTCCGTGACCATCAGGTGGATCATCCCTGAGTGCTGTCGGCTGACCGAAAGCGCTTCTTCACCGTGTCCCGCCACAAGCACTGTGTATCCACTCATCTGGAGGACTTCGCGGCTCATGTTTCGCACAACCTCCTCGTCCTCCACCAGGAGCACCACCTCACTCCCCTTTCCCGTGGCCTGGGACAAGGCGGACGCCCCCTTCTCGCCGACCTCTCCTTCGATCCGTGGAAGATAGATTCTGAAAACAGTGCCCTGTCCGGGCTCGCTGGTCACGCTGATCTCTCCGCGACTTTGAACGATGATGCCGTAGACGGTCGAGAGGCCGAGCCCTGTGCCTCTCTGCTTCGTCGTGAAAAACGGCTCGAACAAATGCGCCCGCACCTCGGGGGTCATCCCACAGCCGGTATCGGCGAGGGTCAGCATCACGCGCGGGCGGGTGCCGGCGGCGCCCCCCCCGGCTTCATCGACGGTCTCGATTGTGAGCGTGCCGCCATCGGGCATCGCGTCGCGAGCGTTCACGACCAGGTTCATCACCACTTGCTCGATCTGCCCCGGATCCGCCTTGATCAGTCCGATCTCGGGCTGGAGCGAGATGACCAGCCGGATGTCTTCGCCGATGAGCCGTCGGAGCATCTTCTCCATGTCCGTGATGACGGTGTTGAGGTCCAGGACCACGGGCTGCAGGACCTGCTTGCGGCTGAACGCGAGAAGCTGGCGGGTCAGTGCGCTCGCGCGCCCACCCGCTTTCTTGATCTCTTCGGCATTCGAGCGGAGCGGGTCTCCCTGTTTGAGGCGCATGAGCAAGAGGTCGGAGTAGCCGATGATCGCAGTCAGAAGATTATTGAAATCGTGCGCGACTCCGCCGGCGAGACGTCCGAGCGCTTCCATCTTCTGAGCCTGCCGGAGCTGTTCCTCCAGCCTGCGACGCTCGGTCACATCTTCGACGACACCCTGATAGCAGAGCACGCTTCCGTCCGGGTTTCGGAGAGCGCGGGTGTTTTCGCGCACGGCGATCGATGAGCCATCGCGCCGGTCCCATACGGATTCGAACCCCCGCACCTCACTGTCACGATCTATGATCTCGTGGAACTGGCTGCGCGGCAGGGCCGGGCCGAACCCGACTCTCTCCAGATTGAGCGACGCGAGCTCCTCGAACGTGGAACAGCCGAGCATCGAGACCAGGGTCGGATTCGCAAGAACAATCCTGCCTCCCGGCGTCGCACGATAGATCCCTACGGGAGCCGCTTCGAACAGTGTTCGGAATCGCCGTTCGCTCTCGCGCAATGCCTCCTCGACCCTCTTTCTCTGCGAGATCTCTTCGAGGCTCTGTTCATTCAGCTTCCGCAACTCCTGCGTCCGCTCCAGGACCTTCTCCTCCAGCTCCGCTTTCGCCTTCGCGAGATCCTGCTCGAGCCGCCGTCGCTCCGTGATGTCTTCGCACAACGTCACCACCGCCACGGGCCTCCCGAGATCGTCCCGCACGGCGTCTGAAATCAGCCGAACCGGAAACACCGTCCCATCGCGTTGAACGTTGATGCTCTCGCGCCTCCGGGTCTGGAGCTGGTCGAGCCTCTCGATCGACATCGGATTCCACAATGTTCGGGGCGCGAAAACCCTCACATCCTTCCCTATTAGCTCCTCGACACGGTGCCCGTGCATCCGGGCATCCGCCGGGTTCGTGAACAGGATCGTCCCTTTCGCGTCCGTGATCGTGATGCCCACCTGGCTCGTCTCGATCGCCTTCTCGAGGATTCTCACCGTCTCTTCCACTCTCTTTCGGTCCGTGATGTCCACGAAACTCAGGATGAACCGCCGTGAATCCAGGCCCCGGCTTGAAACGGCGGCACAGTTGGAAAGCACATCACGAAAACTTCCATCCTTCCGGCGAATCCTGATCTCCCGTTGCTCGAATGCGGTGTCCTCTCGACGCATTTCACCCACTACCGCGGATAGCTGATACCGGTCCTCGCGCGTCTTGCAGAGCAGCCGGACGGCAGCATCGAGATCCACAATCTCCTCACGGGCGTAGCCGGTGAGCCGACACATGGCCGAGTTCGATTTGAGGAATGACCCCTCTGCGCTCAGGAGAACGATCGCAATCGGTGCCGCCTCGAAGAGCGCTTCGAAGTCTAAATGTGCTTGCCGCTCAGGCGAGCGCCGGCCTGTCAGGGCGTCGATCAGAGCACCGATGCCCTTGGACTTTGAGCCCCGCCCGGATTCGCTCAACGATCACCACCTCACCGACAGGCGGCCAGAGTCCATTGAGGTCGCCTCTCGAAACACAAGCATCGGCGTCATTTAACGTATAGTGCCATATTTGAAAAAGAAAGGTCAAGGAGCAACACAGAGTGATCGCGCATGCCGACGGCCTCATGCATGCGGGGTTGCTCGACCAGCAATCGGGTGCACCACAAAGCGCTGCTTGCGGCTTGCCCGTCTCGGATTGTGCACGGAGCGAGAGAACCTAGTGTCTTACAAGTTGCGTGTTGTCACGAAATGGCAAGAATGCGAGGGGGCAAGATCTTCCGAACTCCTCTCAGGAACGCAGGAGGAGAGGAATGCAGGAACGGAGCGGTCGCCTCGGACGATCAGGGTGGCTCGGAAGAATGCTCTCACCCCTTCGCTTCGCTCAAGGGCTCCGGCTCCACGCTCCACGCTCTCACGCGC
>JACPPM010000310.1 GCA_016191015.1 Acidobacteriota bacterium
GGCGGAGGCCTCTCCCCCGGCGCCACCCGTGGCCGAGGTTCGCCGCATTCCTGATAATAGGGTTTCGGGATCACTTCTAGGCTTGGAGCTTGGAGCGTGGAGCGTAGAGCCTCTGTGGCGTGGGAGCCGCGGCGTTCCGCGATTCGCGGCCCGGGCCTCGGCGCGCTCGTGGCACGATAGCGCCGGCGTGGCCGTTTCGGGTCTGCGGCCGTAATGCTGCGGGGGAGACGAGGGAAGGCGGGGCGCGGTGTCTGACAGCGGGTTCCCTCCCTATCCTCCTCCTCCCTCTCCGGTGCCGCCACCGCAGCCTCCACCACCGCCGCCGCCGCCGCCGTATCAGCCCCGGCCGCCGCAGGCTCCGTCCCGGTCGCGGAGGCGTCTGCTGATCTTCCTGGGCGCCGTTTTCCTGATCTTCATCATGTTCATCTCGGTGATGCTCATGATGGTCTCTTCTTTCGACGATGGCGACGAGCTGGCGCTCGACTTCGCCTCGGACAAGGTCGCGCTCGTAGAAGTTCAGGGTCTCATCACTGATTCACGCGCGGTCAACGACCTGTTGCGGAAGTACTCCAAGGACGACTCGGTCAAGTCGATCGTGCTCCGCATCGACAGCCCCGGCGGGGGTGTTGCCGCGTCCCAGGAGATCCATCAGGAAGTGAAGCGGATCCGCGACTCGAAGGAGAAGGCCGTTGTGGTGAGCATGGGGTCGGTGGCGGCCTCGGGTGGCTACTACATCGCCTGCGCAGCGAATCGGATCATGGCCAACCCCGGGTCGATCACCGGATCAATCGGCGTGATCGCTCAATGGACCAACTATGAAGATCTCCTTCATTGGGCCAAGATGAAAGATGTGACCTTCAAGAGCGGCCAATTCAAGGACTCGGGCTCGCCTGTGAGAGACATCTCCGCTCAGGAGAAGGAGTACTTCCAGCAGCTCGTCGACGAGCTCTACCGGCAGTTCCTCGAGAGTGTGGCCGAAGGCCGGAAGATGAAGATTGAGGATGTGAAGAAGCTGGCTGATGGCCGGGTTTACAGCGGCGAGCAGGCCAGAAAGATGGGGCTGATCGACGACCTCGGCAACCTGCAGGAAGCCATCGAGCTGGCGGCGCGACTGGGTGGCATCAAGGGGGAGCCAAGAGTGGTCGAACCGACCAAGGAGAGGGTGAGCCTGTTCGACCTGCTCTTTGGAAAGATCTCCAATTTCCTGCCCACGGGCACGACGAGCGGACGGGCCGTGTTCGAGTATCGGTGGGCGGCGGACGCACCGACATTCCTGGAGAAGTAACGACTATGACGAAGATGCAACTGATCGAGCAGCTCAGCAAGAAGATGGAAGTGAATCACGCTGAGGCCGAGGGAATCGTGGATGCCTTTTTCCAGGCGATCGTGGACGCCCTGAAGAAAGAGGACAAGGTCGAGCTGCGCGGGTTCGGATCATTCCGTGTCAAGAAGCGTGCTGCACGGATGGCTCGCAATCCGCGGACGGGTGCGGCTGTCCCCGTCCCCGAGAAGGTGATCCCGTATTTCAAGGCGAGCAAGGAGCTCAAGCAGCTCATCGAGGGCTCCTAGGCCGGCGGTCCAGGACGCGTCTCCAAGTCTATCGTGATGGCTCCGAGAGCTGATCGGTACGGGATTCGCCTTCGAGTGGGCAGGTCCCCGTGGCGGGCTCGCCGGCCGAGTCTCCAATCTGCGGTCTGCGATCAGCATTCCTGAGCTCCATGTTGGACCGTCTCTGGGCTCCCTGGAGGATGGATTACGTGACGACGGCATCGAAAAAAGCCGGATGCGTGTTCTGCGATGCGCTCGAAATCAACGACGACCGTCGGTCGCATATTCTCTTCCGAGGCAGGCTCAACTTCGTCATCATGAACATCTATCCGTACAACAGCGGTCACGTGATGATCGTTCCATTCGAGCATGTCGCCTCGCCCCTGGAAGCTCCCGAGGGACAGACCGAAGAAATGGTGGATCTGCTGAAGCTGTGCCAGGCCGCCCTGGCACGTGCTTACAAGGCCGAGGGCTTCAATATTGGCATGAACATCGGCAAGTGCGCCGGCGCCGGCGTCCTCGATCACTACCACCTCCACATCGTTCCGCGATGGGGCGGTGACACAAACTACATCACCGTCCTCGGCGAGACCCGTGTCCTCGCCGAGGAGCTCGACAGCTCATACAACCGCCTGCTACCTCACTTCGAGCGGGCATCTGAAAGGCCGGAAGATCTCCCATGAATTTCGATCTCACCCAGGGACAGCAGGAAATCATTCGCCGAGCAGGCGAGTTTGCAGAACGACACGTCGCTCCGCGGGCCGTGGCTATCGATCGCACGGGCGAGTTTCCACGCGACCTTTTCCAGGCTGCTGCCGCCGCGGGCTTGGCGGGTCTCAATGTGCCCGTCGCCTACGGAGGCGGAGGTCAGGGAGTCCTGGCTTGCGTCGGTGCGATTGAGGAGGTGTCACGGCGCTGCGCCAGCTCGGGTGCGATCCTCCTCGTCCACAATCTCCTCGTTTGCGAGGCCGTATCCACGGTGGGGTCGGAGCATCAGCGTGACGCGGTTCTCAGGAAACTGGCATCCGGCGAGTGGCTGGGGGCCTTCGCTTTGGCCGAACCCGAGGCAGGCTCCGACCTCTCGAGCTTGCAGACGACGGCCGCGAGGATTGCGAGCGGATATCGACTCTCCGGTGCCAAGGCATGGGTCACCAACGGAACCTCGGCGGATGCCTTCGTCGTGTTCGCAAAGACGGGGGATGCCGGCCTCACCGCATTCCTCGTCGAACGTACACGAGGCGGTGTGCGTGTCGGAACGCGAACGGAAAGCCTGGGTGTCTGCGGAAGTGGCTGTTGCGAGCTTGTTCTCGACGGGTGCGAGATCCCCGCTGAAAACCGCCTGGGCGCGGAAGGGGATGGGATTCGCATCGCATCCCGGGCGCTCGACACCGGCCGTATCGGCGTCGCCGCGCAGGCCATCGGAATCGGCCGCGCGTGCCTCGAGCAGGCGCTCGACTACGCCAGGACTCGCCGGCAGGGTGGCCAAGCGATCGGCGAGTTCCAGGCGGTTCAGTGGATGCTCGCAGACATGGCCACCGATATCGACGCAGCTCGACTTCTGACCTGGAAGGCAGCCTCCGCCAGAGACCAGGGGCTCGCGTGTACACTCGAGTCGGCCGTGGCAAAGCTCACCGCCTCCGAGGCGGCAGTTCGGGCCAGCGGTAAGGGCATGCAGGTACTCGGAAGTCGCGGCTACTCCCGACAACACTCGATGGAACGCTTCTTCCGAGACAGCAAGGTCACCGAGATCGACCTGGGCTCGTCTGACATCCAGCGTCTTACGATCGCCGCACAAATCCTGGCCTGACGCGACGAGCCGGGGCTCCCGGCCGCGGGGCCGGCGTTTCCGCGGAGAGAGACCAGGCACGAGACCATTGAGTCGATCGTGGCCTCGCGTATAATGTCGAGCATGCCAGAGGCTCCCCGTCGCTGTCTGAGGTGCGGGCAGGAGCTTGCGGAAGGGGCCAATAGCTGCTCCTCCTGTGGCACGGCCGCTTCCGAAGACTGGCGGAACGACTTCGCTGAGTCAGAGGCGTCCATGGAGAGCGCAACCGAGGTTCTCCCGGAGTCGTCGGCTGAGCGGGGTGACAGGGCAGAAGATGATGGGAGCACTCGCCCGACCAGGTCTTTCATGCCGGGCGATCGCGTCGCGGGCCGGTACAGGATTGTCCGTTTCCTGGGCCACGGGGGGATGGGTGAGGTCTACGAGGCGGAAGATCACGAGCTGCGCGGGCACGTCGCTTTGAAGACTGTTCGAGGGGCGTTGGCAGAGGACCCGCGGGTGATCGACCGCTTCAAGCGCGAGATCCATCTCGCCCGCAGGGTGACTCATCCAAATATCTGCCGCGTGTTCGACATCGGTCATCATCGTGGAATCGGCGCTGGGGGCGGGACGGGCGATGTCACGTTTCTGACAATGGAGCTGCTTGATGGCGAGACCTTGAGCGATCGAATCGACCGACGGGGACGACTCCCCACCACCGAGGCTCTTCCGATCATCCGACAGATGGCCGCAGGCTTGGCCGCCGCGCACGAGGAGGGGATCGTTCATCGGGACTTCAAGGCTGGCAACGTGATGCTGGTCTCCGCGCAGGACGGCGGGACTCGGGCGATCATCACTGATTTCGGTCTGGCGCGCGGCCTGGCGGGCTCCGATCGATTTGCATCAGGCGTCTCGCTAGCGGGACACATCCTCGGCACACCTGGATACATGTCACCTGAACAGGTCCGGGGGGAAACCGTGGGCCCCGCCACCGACATCTACGCGCTCGGGGTCGTCATGTACGAGATGGTGACAGGCAAGCTGCCATTCGAGGCCTCGACCCCATTCGCGGTCGGGGTGAAGCATCTGACCGAAATCCCACCGGCTCCCCGAACGTTCGCACCCGATCTCGATCTCACCTGGGAGCGAGTCATTCTGCGCTGCCTCGGGCGCTGTCCCGCAGACCGCTTTGTTCGCGCGACTGACGTAGTGAAGGCGCTCGATGGCGATGCCGTGCCGCAGCAGGGTGCCGTGAGATCGATGCTGAGGCGTCGCCTCGCCGCCTGCATCCTCGCGAGCGCTCTTGTTCTCGGCAGCCTGTTGGCTTTTGGAGTCTTTCATCAACCTGGGTCGTCCCAGACTGAGCGCGGCCTGCCGGCGCAGCCGGTTCCCCCTTCGCCATTGGACTCGCATTCTTCACCAATTCGTGCGGTGGAAGAGGAGCGGGGCGCGGCCCCAACGCCGAAAATTGATGCACCTCAGGTTCCGGCGCAGGGGGATCTCCGCGCAGCGGGACGACTGTGTGAGGTTGCGACTGCCGCCCACGCCCGTGGAGATCTTGCCGGATCGAAGGGGAAGTTCGATGAGGCGTTGCTGATTTTCACCGGGCTCGGTGACAAGAACGGCGAGGCGACGGCTCTAGCGGGCCTCGGCGACGTGTTGCTCGACGAGGCGGACATTGCCGGTGCGCGGCTCAATCATGAGAAGGCCCTGGCCCTTCGAGAGACGGTGGGGGATCGAGACGCCGTTGCCGCGAGTCAGCTCGCGCTGGCATTGCTCGCATTGGAAGAGGGTCGGGCTGTCCTCGCAGAATCTGCGGCACGCGAAGTGGCGACGTACTTGAAACCAGGCCGGGCGCTGGATCTCGAGGCTCTCGCGCAGATCGTCCTTGCCCGATCGTTGCTTGAGCTGAACAGGCATGAGGAGGCCGACACCGTGGCGAAGAAGGCCATGGAGATGGCGCAGGAGAGTCGCAGCATAGAGGTCCGACTCCGGGCGGCCATTGTTCGCGCGAGGGTGCAGGCGGCACTTGGAAACTACGATGGTGCTGTCCAGGGATTACAATCCGCGAGGGAAGAGGCCTCGAAGGCGGGGCAAGTGGGAATCGGGTTGGAAGCCGACGTGGTCATCGGGCAGACGGAGCTTCTGTCCGGCAGGCCCGTGGCCGGGCGCATGCGGATCGCGTCGGTCGGAGCTCGCGCGAGGCAGCTCGGGTACGCCCTGATCGCGCAGAAGGCAGCGGCGGCTCAGGCCGCCGGCCCGCAATTCGGGCGGTGAGTGCGTCTCGGTTCCGGACCGCTCGTGATGGGCGTGCGGCCCGGAAACGCGGCTGGAGTTGGATTCCCATACGGGGCCAAGGCTACGGCAAAGTCCCGGAAACCGCAGATCTCACAGATTGACTCGCAGATGTCGCCGATTGCTTCGCGCCGACCCGAGAGTGAGGAGCAAGTTGCTCGTCGGTTGAATGCTGGAAGAATCTGCGTAATCTGCGCGGAAATCCGCGCCATCTGCGGTTTCGCACGGGACGGCCTCGCCCGAGTCGGCGCCTCGACTTTGCCGCAGCCCTGCATACGGGGCTGAGCCGCAGTCTTCGACACGCGGCAAGCGTGATATACTCGGGTCTCAAGGACACCACCACATCGAATCATGCTAGCCCTGGGGAATGGGTCGCGCGTAGCTGTCATCGGCGGCGGGCCGGCCGGGTCCCTTTTTCCTATTTCTTGCTCGAAACGGCAGCAAGGCTCGACACGGGAATCGTCGTGGACGTATTCGAGCCGCGGGATTTTTCGAAGCTGGGCCCGAGCGGGTGCAATATGTGCGGTGGGATTGTCTCGGAGTCGCTCGTGCAGATTCTCGCCACCGAGGGGATCAATCTGCCGCGCGCCGTGTACAAGCGCGGGGTCGACTCCTACGTGCTTCACATGGACGTGGGTCGCGCTTTCATCGACACGCCTCTCCACGAGAAGAGAATCGTGTCGGTTCATCGCGGTGGAGGACCCATGGGATCGAAGCCATCCGCCTGGCGCAGTTTCGACGGGTTCCTGCAGGCGCTCGCCATGGCCAAGGGGGCGCGCCTTGTCCAGGAGCGCGTTGAGTCACTCGCCTGGAAGGACGGCCGTCCGGAGGTCAAGACCAAGAATGGTCGCTGCGAGTCCTACGATCTCCTCGTCGGCGCCGTCGGGATCAATACCTCCGCGCTGCGACTCTTCGAATCGATGGGATTCGGATACAAAGCACCCCGGGCAACCAAGACTCATATCTGCGAATTCCAACTCGGCAAGGAGAACGTGGAAAAACACCTCGGCAGCTCCATTCATGTGTTTCTGCTGAATTTACCGAGGTTGGAATTCGCGGCGCTCATCCCGAAGGGCGACTATGCGACGTTGTGCCTCATGGGCCAGGAGATCGACGCCGACCTGGTCAAGACCTTTCTGCAGCACCCCGAGGTACGCGAGTGCCTTCCACCGGATGCTGGCGGACTCAAGCCGTGCTGCCAGTGCTATCCGAAGATGAATGTCGGAGAGGCCGTCCAGCCTTTTGCCGATCGAGTGGTGCTGATCGGCGACTCCGGTGTTTCGCGACTGTACAAGGATGGCATCGGCGCGGCGTATCGGACTGCGAAAGCGGCCGCTTTGACGTCGATACTGGAAGGAATCTCCGCCGACGCTTTCCGCCAGAAGTACTGGCCGACATGCAGGAAGATCGCCACGGATAACGGCTTCGGCCACGCCGTCTTTGCGGCGACGCGACAGATCCAGCGGCGGCGGCGGGCACACCACGCTCTCCTCGGGGTCGTAGCCGCAGAGCGGCGAAACTGTCGAGCGAGAACCATGAGCACGGCTCTGTGGGACACGTTCACCGGAAGCGCGCCCTATCGCGAGGTCTTCATGCGCACACTGCGTCCGGGTCTCGGCATGCGCATGCTGTGGCAGCTGATTCTCGGGCGCAAAGGCACTGTCGCAAGCGCCGAGTAGTCAGGAGGGACAATGCCATCGAGCATCTTGGGGCGACGGTATCGGGACGGAGACACGATTGTCCGCCAGGGTGAAAAGGGTGAGCACATGTACGTGATCCAGATGGGTCAGGTTGAGGTCGTCGAAGAAGTTGGTGACAAAGAGGTGCGTCTCTCGGTGCTCGGAGACGGCGACATTTTCGGAGAAATGGCGCTCTTCGATCATCAAGCGAGATCGGCGACCGTGAGGGCGCTCGGCGAAGTGCGCGTCCTCACCGTCGACAAACGCACGCTCATGCGGCGCCTGCAGGAAGACCCCTCTTTTGCCCTGCGCCTGATACAGAGGATGGCGAGCCGCATCCGCGAGCTGAACACCGAAGTCGCTCGTCTGAAGGCCGCTTCGATGTAGTGGCGCCGCCCTCCCGCGCACGCTGATGCGCCATCCGTTGCGTCGCGCGGCCTCACGGGCGTCGCTCTGGAGTCTCTGCCGGGCTATGAATGGACGTTGCCCCGGCTAACGTCAAGCCACTCCGGTGCAGATATGAATGCGGGGGATGGTGGGCGCGCAGCCGAGCATCGGTTCTTGCCAGGGCGGGCAGGTGGTTTGCGGGCGTCCTGGACCCGAAGAATAGCGGAGGGAGTTGCGATGAGTATGGTCAAGATTTCGGGATTGGCCTTCGCGGCATTCACATTGTTGGGACATGATTCGCTCTCGCTGGCGCAGTCGACCTGGCGGCAAAGGCTCAGCCAGCAGGGTGCCCCCCGCGACTTTTCATGGCCATCTCCTACGATTCCGCCCGCGAGGAGACAGTTGTGTTCGGCCGAATGCTCGCTAGCGGCGGCGGCCCCGGGACGCCGCTCGATGAAACGTGGACGTGGGACGGGGTTCTGTGGAGGCAACAACACCCGAGCGGGAGCCCCGCTGCGCGATTCGGATCTGCGATGGCATTCGATGCCGCTCGGCAGGAGGCGGTGCTCTTCGGTGGTCTGGATCAAACCAATATCCCGATGGGAGATACTTGAACCTGGGATGGCTCCACCTGGACTCAGCGCAATCCTGTGTCAAGTCCCCCGCCGATGCTGGCGCACGCCATGGCATACGACGCCGCGCGTGATGAGATTGTATTGTTCGGCGGCGTCGGCGGCCCCACCCCCCACAACATGACGTGGGTCTGGGACGGCTCCACGTGGACACAGCGGTTCCCTGCGAATTCGCCGCCGCTGCGGTGCTTCCACGCGATGGTCTATGACACCGCGCGTCAGGAGACCGTGCTCTTCGGGGGGAGTGCGCAGACACAGGATCCAGGACTCCCCCTCGGCGATACATGGTGCTGGAACGGGACGGATTGGAGTCAGAGGTTCCCCGGGAACGCTCCTTCCGCACGGTTCTTTCACCAGATGGCCTACTACGGTCCGGACGCATCGGTCCTCCTGCATGGTGGTTCCGGCAATGGGGGACCAATGAGCGACACGTGGCTGTGGAACGGGAGCACGTGGACCAAGCCTCCGAGCTATGCCTCCCCCGGGCCCCGCATGATGGGCGGAATGGCGTACGACTCGGCTCGCTCCGAAGCGGTGCTGTACAGCGGGACAGGTCAGGGTGGACCGGTTTTCGACACGTGGGTCTACCAGGCCTGCCATAATATCGTTCAGCAGCCGGGGAGTCAGACCGTGCTGAGCGGGCTATCCGCGACCTTGAGCGTGCGCGACGACGCACTCGGCCCAGTTGCCTATCAATGGTACGTGGGCCTCAGCGGCGATGCGAGCCACCCGATTGAAGGAGCGACTACGGACACTTGCACAACGCCTCCACTTACCTCAAACACGAACTATTGGGTTCGGTTGGAAAACGTCTGCAGCAGCGTCGACAGCTCCACCGCTTTCATCAGTGTCACCTCGTTCTGCGTTCCGCCATCGATCAGTCCACAGCCCGACGACCAGGCCGTCCAAACCGGTGCGTCGGCCACGGTGTGGATCACAGCTAACGGCACGTCGCCGCTCACGTACCAATGGTACACGGGCCTGACAGGAGACACCACGAACCCAATAGTCGGGGCTACGGCGGCCAGCTACACGACGCCGCCTCTGGTCGCCACCAGCGACTATTGGGTCCAGGTCACCAACGCGTGTGGCACCACCAACAGCAACACCGGCACCGTGACCGTCACCGACGCGGGAGAGCTTTGGATCCAATCCATCCGAGGCCGAGGAGCACCGGGTGACAAGGCCGTCATCAGGGGCACCGGCTTCTCGGTCCAACCTCGGAGAAACGAAGTATTCTTTGGGGGGTATCGAGCCTTTGTCCGAAAGGCCAGCGAGACCAAGCTCACGGTGATAATCCCGAAAAGACTGGCGGAGGGGGAATCGGTACCTGTCTACGCTCGCGTCGATGGCGTATGGAGTAACACAGTCCAGTTCGAGATCAAATAGGCGGCCCGGCCCTAAGGCGGCGGAGCCGCAACCAAACAGGCTGCGTCTCAGCCGCGCGTGAGAGCGTCCGGCCCGCTTCGCGGGCCTGGAGCGTGGAGCGTGAGAGCGTTCTTCCGAGCCACTCTGATCAGTTCGAGGCGACTGCTCCGTTCCTGCATTCCTCTCCTCCCGCTTTCCTTAGAGGGATCGGGAGGATTCAGCATTATCAAGAATCTTGCCATTTCGTGTCAACACGCAACTTGTAAGACACTAGACAGTGGGCTCGTCGCATGACTGCGCCTGCGACGAGAGGCCGCGTTGCGGAAGCCGGAAGTCCGGAGGGGAACCCGCAGATTGAGCAGATCACGCAGATGACCGGAGGCCACAACTGTTATTCACCATTCAGCCGCCCAGCACACTGTCCGTCCGGATCCATCTGCGAAATCTGTGATTAGTCTCTTACAAGTTGCGTGTTGACACGAAATGGCAAGAATCTCGAGAGCGCGAGATCCTCCGAACCCCCTCTCAGGAAAGCAGGAAGGGAGGAATGCAGGAACGGAGCAGTCATCTCCGGAGCTCAGGGTGGCATCGAACAGACCCCTTCCTGCCTTCCTAACTTCCTGCCTTCCTGAGA
>JACPPM010000314.1 GCA_016191015.1 Acidobacteriota bacterium
CGCTTTGAGGAGCGCTCTGCGATGAGTCATGATCCCATCTGTGTAATCCCTCCGGAAATCTGCGTCATCTGCGGTTTCCTCCGATCGACTTCACCCGGACTTCGCGGTGCGACTTTGACGTTCCCCTGCGCGCACCAAATCCGCATTCCGAAATTCTGAATCCTGATGATAGGATGAGCGGCTGTCATGAGGCTGCTCGATCGGTACATTCTGAAGGAAGTCGTGGCTCCGTGTTTCCTCGGCTTCGTGGTCTACACGTTCACGATGGTGATGGACCAGATTCTGAATCTTTCGGAGCTGCTGGTCCGAAAGGGAGCGACGCTCTCCGACGTGGCCCACATCCTCCTTTACTTCCTTCCCGGCATCACGGCCTTCACGCTGCCGATGTCGGTGCTTGTCGGGCTCCTGATCGGGCTAGGCCGTCTCTCGACGGACATGGAGATTGTCGCGATGCGCGCCTCGGGCATCTCTCTTTACCGGCTTCTGCGACCCGTCGTGCTCTTTTGTGGAGCGGGATGGCTGCTGAGCTCGGGGCTCTCCCTCTACCTCGCCCCGTGGAGCAATTACAGATTGATGCAGATTCTTTATCGCGTCGCGTTCACGCAGGCCAAGGAGCAGATCAAGCCGCGCGTCTTCAACGAGTCGATTCCAAACTACGTGATTTACATCCAGGACATTCCGGCCACCGGTGAGAGCTGGAAGGGTGTTTTCATCTGCGAAACGCAGAAGCCGGAGAACCCCCGCATCATTCTGGCCCGGGAAGGCCGATTCCAGATCAACATGGAGAAACGGCAGGCATACGTCGAGCTCAAAGACGGCATCACGCATAGTTTCTCGCGCTCGAGCACGAACCCCGAGAACTACGAGATGACGAAGTTCGAAAGCTCGGCCGAGGAGGTCGACGCGAGCTCCCTGTTTCCCCAGGTCGAGGTCCAGAAGCGGGATCGCGAGAAGGACATCCGCGAGCTTTTTTCGTCGATCAGGGAGCGTGAGCCGAAGCGAGAACCGACTCGGTCTCTCTGGATCGAGGTACACAAGAAATTCGCGCTCCCGTTCTCCTGCATCGTCTTCGGCCTGCTCGGCCTCCCGCTCGGCATCGTCAATAAGAAGGGGGGCAAGTCGACCGGCTTCGTCCTGAGCATTGGCATTATCCTCTACTACTACATCCTCATCACGACCGGGGAGAAGTTCGCCGAGGAGGGCAAGATCGCACCGTTCCTGGCGATCTGGGCTGCCAATATCACCCTGGCCGTCGCTGGGTTGATTTTCCTTGTGCATTCAGCGCGCGAGCGCAGCTTCTGGGGGTTTCTCCGCCGCCGAGCGGCCGAAGTGCCGGGTCCTGCCGCTGCCACGCTGCGCCGCGCAGCGTCAAACGGGCGCAGCGGCGGCATAGTGCTGCGCGTCCCGAGGATTTTCATCAAGTTTCCCAATATCCTCGACCGCTACATCCTTCGCCGTTTCGGCTTCATCTTCGCGATGACATTCAGCAGCCTCGCGATGCTGTTTGCCATCATTACATTTTTCGAGCTCATCGACGATGCGCTCGACAACCACAAGCCCCTCTACCTCATCCTGAAGTACATCTACTACTACCTGCCGCAGATGCTCTTCTATATGCAGCCCGTGGCCGTGCTGATCGCCACGCTAGTGGCCTTCGGGTTGCTATCGAAGACCTCCGAGGTGACCGCGATGAAGGCCTGCGGCCTGAGCCTCTACAGGATCTCGTTGCCGGTCATCCTGGCCGCCGCCACGCTCAGCGGCGCCGCCTTCTACATCCAGGACTATGTGCTCCCGCGCGCCAACCGCAAGGCCAATGCGTTGCGAAACGAGATTCAGAACAGGCCTGTCCAGACCTACTACCAGCTCAACCGCACCTGGATGCGCGGGCTCGGGAACAGGATCTTCAATTACAACTACTATGACTCGGAGCGCGAGAGGTTCAACCAGCTCTCCGTTTTCGACTTCGACCCGGAGGAGTTCACCCTGGTTCGCCGCATCAGTGCGGTGAACGCGTCCTGGCGTGGGAACCAGTGGCTGCTCGACAAGGTCTGGACCCGAGAGTTCAAGAAAGGGCAGACCAGCGGCTTCAAGATCATTCCGCGGATGACGATCGATCTGCCCGAGACGCCCGGGTATTTCTTCAAGGAGCAAAAGATGCCCGACCAGATGAAATACCTCGAGTTGAAGAACTATGTGAGCGAGCTCGCGTTGAGCGGCTTCGATACCGTGAAATTCCGCGTGCAGCTCGCCCAGAAACTCTCCTTCCCCCTCGTGAGTCTCATCATGGCCATTCTGGCGGTTCCGTTCTCATTCATGATGGGCCGCCGCGGCGCGCTTTATGGAATCGGCGTTTCCGTCGGTCTCGCCATGGTCTTCTGGGGCACCCTCGGCGTCTTCCGCTCGCTCGGCTACGTTCAGGTTCTGCCATCGTTCCTTGCGGCCTGGAGTCCCAACATCATCTTCGCGATCGTGGGGCTCTACATGCTCTTTACCGTGAAGACGTAGCATAGGTACCTCTACCAGGCACGACCGATGACCTCAGTGGGCGCCAAGGGGCACGTGGCCGCGTCCGCGTTCGCGATGAGCGCGGCGACGGCCGTCAGCCGTGTGCTGGGACTCGTGCGCGAGCAGGTGATCGCGGCTCTCTTCGGCGCCGGGATCGCTACCGATGCCTACAACACTGCCTTCCGCATCCCGAATCTCATGCGGGACCTGTTCGCCGAAGGTGCCTTGAGCGCGTCATTTGTTCCGGTCTTCAGCGAGAGGCTGAGAAACGCCAGCCGGAGCGCGGCGTTCCGTCTGACGAACCTGGTCATCAACTCATTGCTCATAGTCCTTGGCGCCATCACGATCCTGATTGTCGTCTTCTCGCGGGAGCTGACATGGGTTCTCGCTTCGGGGTTCTTTGAAATCCAGGGCAAGGCAGAGCTGTGCGTTCTCATGACACGCATCCTCTCCTCGTTCCTGCTGGTCGTGTCACTGGCAGCCGCGGTCATGGGATCTCTCAACGCGCTCGGGCATTTCTTCCTGCCGGCAATGGCTCCGGCAGTTTTCAACGCTGTGAATATCGGAGTGACACTGACCCTGGCCCCCTATCTCAGCCGTTACGGGATCAACCCCATCCTGGCGCTCGCCGCCGGCTCGATGATCGGCGGAATCGCACAGCTGGGCATTCAGGTGCCGGTTTTGTACGGGGAGGGCTTTCGGTACAGGCCGATTATCGATGTGCGAGATGCGGGCCTCCGCAAGATCGCTACCGCGATGATTCCCGCGGTCATCGGGATGTCCGTGACGCAGATCAATGTTGTCATCGACACGCAGATCGCGTCGCATTTCGGCAACGGCCCCGTGACGTGGCTGAACTATGCGTTCCGGCTGATTCAGCTCCCGATAGGGCTCTTCGGTGTAAGCCTGGCCACGGTGAACCTCGCCGTGATTTCGAGGAATCTCGCCGGCGGGGAGAGGGGTGAGGCGGCGCGGGAGATCGGCGAGTCCCTGAAGACATCGTTCCTGCTCAACTTCGCAGCCACCGCCGGGCTGATCGCGCTGGCCATCCCGATCGTTCAGGTCATTTTCGAGCACGGGCGTTTCTTGCCGGCGGACACCGAGGCCACCGCCACTGCCGTCACGTTGTACAGCCTTGGGATCGCCGGGTATGCCGCGGTCAAGATCCTGGCTCCCGCCTTCTACGCGCTCGAGGATCCGTACCTGCCGCTGAAGGCGAGTGCCACGGCGATCGCGATCAAGGTCGCTGCAAACCTCACTCTGTCCGCTTTCATCGGGTTCCGTGCCGTCGCCATCACAACCAGCGCCGCCGCGTGGATCAACTTCGCAATCCTCGTGATCGCTATGAGGAGCAGGCTGCCTGAGGTGCGGGGGACCGGGGTCCTCAGGTCCACGCTCCGATCTTTCGTCCTCTGTAGTGCGATGGGCCTGCTCGTATGGGCGCTCGATCTCCGGCTGGCGGGCGTGATGCCACTGCCCATCCGGTTGAGCGTCCTCATTGCTGTGGGAATGGTGTTCCTGTTCGCGGTGGGGCGAGCCATGAGACTCGAGGAGATCGATCGCCTCTGGAAAGTGGTGATGAGGCGAAGATGAGGGCCGTAGTTCAGCGGGTTTCCCAGGCCGGCGTCTCGGTCGCTGGGAGAGAGGTTTCCGCGATCGGCAAAGGAATGCTGGTGCTCGCATGCGTCGAGAAGGGTGACGATGAGGCGACGGTCAGATGGGTGGCGGAGAAGATCCGTTCACTTCGTATTTTCGACGACGGGCAGGGAAAGATGAACCTCTCGATCGAGGAGATCGGTGGTGAAATCCTCGCGGTTTCACAGTTCACTCTCGCCTCACGAATCGATCGCGGCCGGCGACCGGGGTTCGAGAAGGCGGAGGAGCCGCGGAGGGCCGCCGAGCTGTTCCGGCGCTTCGTTGGCGTCCTTGCCGAAGGGAACGCTCCGGTCAAGGAGGGGGTGTTTCAGGCGATGATGATGGTGAGCCTGGTTAACGACGGACCGGTTACGTTTATCGTGGAGCCGAAGCCCTGAGCGGAGCGAAGGGGCCCATGCCACCACCAGGAGTCAAGCAGAGAGCGTGGGGCGTGGAGCGCAAAGCATAGAGCGTGGAGCGGCGAAAGTGGAACAGGGCGAAGTCGGCGAGGCGATCACGGCCTTTCTCGACTACATGCGTCTCGAACGTGGCGTCGCCGAGAATACGATTGCCTCGTACGAACGTGATCTCAGGAAATACATGACGTTTGTCGCTTCCCGCCGGATCGACTTCCGTCGCATCGATCGGAAAGACGTCCTCTCTTTCCTTAAGCATGTGCGCACCTCCGGCCTCAGTGCCCGATCCGCGGCCCGGCTCCTCTCGGCCCTCAAGTCCTTCTACCGCTATCTCGTGCTTGACGAACAGATCAAGCTCGACCCCGCCAGCGACGTGCAGACGGCGCGTCTCTGGAGCAACCTGCCAAAATTCCTGAGCTACGAGGAGATCGAGCGCCTTCTGGCCGCACCGGACCGCTCGACGCCAGGCGGCATCCGCGACGCGGCCTGGCTCGAAATGCTCTACGCGACCGGCATGCGGGTCTCCGAGCTTGTCAACCTGCGTCTCTCCAACCTGCGGCTGGATGAGGCGTATCTGCGAGTCACCGGCAAGGGAGGCAAAGAGCGACTCATCCCCGTCGGTGACGTCGCGGCCGCGCGGCTCCAGGAGTACATCCGGAATGCCCGGCCCGCTTTCCTGAAGCAACGCGCGTCCGAATACGTGTTCCTGAACAACCGCTCGACCAAGCTGACCCGTCAGGGGATCTGGAAGCTGCTCAAGGAATACGCGGCGGCGGCAGATATCCGCGCTCGCATCTCACCGCACGTCCTGAGACACTCCTTCGCCACACATCTGCTCGAAAACGGAGCCGACCTCCGCGCCCTCCAGATGATGCTCGGGCATTCTTCTCTCTCGACGACGCAAATCTACACGCACATCCATCAGGCGAGATTGCGCAAGATCTACGACAAGTTCCATCCGCGCGCGTGAGCTCGGCTGAGCTTCGACAGGTTGGGCGGGAACGGAAGGGGAGTAGTGCCTCAGTCGTGTGTGGGTCATCGCCTGGATTGTGACGAGGACGGGATGGCGGCTCTGATCGAGACCCTTTCAAACGCAAAGGCGCAAAGCCGCAAAGAAGCTCTGGACCGATCTTGGTGGCTTTGCGTCTTTGCGTTGGACCGGAAGGGGACTTGCCCACATCTGATTCAAGGATGGACAGCCGCCCCACCCCACTGAGGCGTTACGAAGGGGATTGTCACACTCTTGCCCCGAGCTCTGGGAATCACCTAGGATGAAGGGTCGCGATGGAGGGCAAGATGCAGAAGATTGTGGAGTTTGTCGAACGGAACCGTGAGAAG
>JACPPM010000317.1 GCA_016191015.1 Acidobacteriota bacterium
CAGATTGACTCGCAGATCTCGCCGATTGCTTCGCGCCGACCCGAGAGTGAGGAGCAAGTTGCTCGTCGGTTGAATGCTGGAAGAATCTGCGCAATCTGCCCGGAAATCTGCGCCATCTGCGGTTTCGCACGGAACGGCCTCGCCCGAGTCGGCGCCTCGACTTTGCCGCAGCCCTGCGGACCCACACGCGAGGATGGAGCGTCGGCCTTTTCTCGCCCTTTCAGCATCATGCGCCGGCAACGCGGTTCTCGGCAGCGGCGGTGCGGATCACCTCGGTGACATGCTGGAGCAGCTCCTCATTGGTCGTCCGGCTTTTGACGAGCGCCGCGGCCACGCGTTGGCCGGCGTCCAGGGACACGTCCTGGGACGAGTAGATGATCACAGGCACCTGTGGTCCCGTCGATCTCCTGAGGAGAGAGAGGAGCTCGATCCCGTTGCCGTCGGGAAGAGTGACTTCCAGGAGGAGAAGGTCGAAGGGAAGCACGGCGAGGAGGTGCCTTGCCTCCCGCAGACTGCCAGCCGAGAAAAGCTGCGCAACGTGGGTCAGCACCATCGAGACCACATGCCGCACGTCCGCGTCGGATTCGACGTGAAGGATTCTGGGTTTCCCAGACGGCCTCGTCGCGGCGGCGATCCGGACGGCATCGAGGATCCGCGCCTGATCCAGCGGCTTGCTCAGCCAATCCACGATCCCCAGCGCTCCTCCAGCAAAACCAGCTTCTTCGGCCCTGCCCGAGACCACGATGATCGGCAGATGACGCGTTCGTTCGTGGCGCCGCAATTCGGCGATCAGCGAGATTCCGTCCTCGTCCGGGAGCCCGATGTCAACCGTCATGACATCGTAGTGATTGCGCTCGAGAAGTCTCCGAGCCTGAGCGGCGTCGTAGGCGACGTCGACGGCATAGCCACCGGACTGGAGCATCCTCTTCATGAGGCTCGCCACGACCAGCTCATCCTCGCACACCAGCAGCCGCGGGCCCCGCTCTGCCGGGAGATGATCCTCCGGCTTCAGGCCGGTCCCCTCCTTACGCCACTCCGGGAAGTCGAAGTAGAAGGTCGCGCCGCGCCCCGCTTCGCTCTCGAAGCCAATCCTCCCGCCCAACCCCTCGACGATAGTTTTCGAAATGCTGAGGCCAAGGCCCGTGCCCCCACGGACTCGCGTGTCGGACGAATCTGCCTGAGCGAACTTCTCGAATACCCGCCGTCGAAAGCTCTCCGGGATCCCCGGACCCGAGTCGGTCACCGCCACCCGCACCCGGCCGTCCTGCCGGCTGACGGTCACATCCACCGCGCCACCGTCGGGCGAGAACTTCGCTGCGTTCGCCAGCAGATTGATGATCACCTGCATCAACCGGTCATCGTCCACGCAGATCATCGCGTCCGCCTCAACCTGCTCCATCCGAAAACGCACGCCGAGCTCTTCGCCATAGGGGCGAATCGATTCCAGCGCGTGTTCCAGAAGCGGGGTGATCTCGATGGGATGCAGATTGAAAACCATCTTGCCGGACTCGATCTGCTCGATATCGAGAATGTCATTGATCAGGCGCACCAGCCGCTCGCTGTTCTTGAAGGCGATCGAGATCAAGGACTCGGCTTGAGCGGGGAGCTCCCCGGCCACTCCGCCAACCACCAGACTCAGGGAGCCGCGGATGGAGGTGAGCGGCGTGCGAAGCTCGTGGCTCACGGTCGAGATGAACTCGTTCTTCATCCTCTCGACTTCCTTACGCTGAGTCACATCCCGGAATATGCCACGGGTCGAAGACGGCATTCCATCGACCATTCTGCAGCTGATGCTGCCCTCGACCACGATCCTTCGGCCGTCTTTCGAGTAGAAAACCGCATCGACCTTGTCTGCGGATTCGCCTCCCAGCACCCGCTCAAAAATCCGCATGTAGCGAGGAAGGCACTCCCAGTCGACGAAGTTCCTGAGAGTCAGCCCGGAGATCTCGCCCTCGCCGTAGCCGAGCGTCTCGCGCCATGCACGATTCACGTAGAGAACGTGTCCATCCGGCGCGGTGCTCATGATCAGATCTGTCGCGTTCTCGAAGAGGTCCCGGTACCGCTCTTCGCTCTCCCTCAATGCTTCAGCCGTGCGGCGGCGCTCGGTCACATCCTGCTTGATGGCTATGTAGCTGGCCACGGCTCCCGCCGCATCTCTGACAGGCGTGATCGTCATCTCCTCGATGTAATGACTGCCATCCTTCCTGCGGTTGATAACCTCCCCATGCCACGTCCTTCCCGCCGCCACGCTCTGCCACATCGCCGCATAGAACTCACCGCCGTGCAGGCCCGATTTCAGGACCCGCGTGTGCTGGCCGATAATCTCATCAGGCGTGTATCCGGTCAGGCTCGTAAAGGCGGGGTTCACCCAGCTGATCACACCTGTGGTATCAGCGATCAGGATCGCGTTGGCCGCGGCTTCGAGCGCGCTCGCCTGCAGCCGCATCTGCTGCTCGGATCTCCGTCGGTCCGTGATGTCCCGGACGATGCCCACAAAGACCCGTTTCTCATCCGTCCGCATCTCTGCGACCTGCAGCTCCATGTCGAAGCTGCTCCCGTCTTTGCGCAACCCGATCACCTCGCGGCCGATCCCGATGACCTTCGCCTCCCCCGTTTGCGCGTAGGCAGCCAGGTACCCGTCGTGTGCAGCCCGATAGGGCTCCGGCATCAGCATCTTCAGATTCCGTCCGATGACCTCATCGGCCCGGTAGCCGAACATCCGCTCCGCCGCCGGGTTGATCGATCCCACGGTACCCGTCTCATCGATCGTGATGATCCCGTCGATCACCGCATCAATCACAGCACGCCCGCGCCTCGTCACCTCGATCAGCTGCTTCGAGCGCTCCTCGAACGCAGCCTGCAGCTCAGACCTCTTGACCTCTATCTGACGACGATTGCCGTTGGCCGCCACACCGACGACGCAGAAGAGAAGCAGGAGCACGATGATAATGCCGGCATTGACCCGGCCCATCCTCTTGTGCTCCGCCGCCAACGCTGAGGCCATCGCCCCTCCGACCCGATCCGCGGCCGTCCAGAGCTCGCCCAACAGATCGCCAACCCCAATGATCCCGGCCGCTGACTCCGTGCCTCGCGCTTGACCCTCGTTCCAGACGCTCTCCGCTATTCGGCGCGAGAGCTGCAAACGCGCCTTGATACCAGCCAGCTCCGCGAGCAGAACGTCCTCCTCCACACGGGGAACGCCGTCAAGCGCCGTACCGCTGCCATTCATCAGAGCATCGGTCATCAGGATGGCGTCGTCCAGATTCGCAAAGAAATTGCGCCGCTTTTCGACGCCATCCGAGGTCTCTGCCTGCCGCCACCAAAAACGCGCCATCGACACTTTCTGCTTCAGCGCGTCCGATGCTTCCAGCAGCGGCTCGTGTCTCCGCGCAGACCGCTCCATCCGCTCGGTCAGATACAGGACCACCCCGACCACCGCCAGCCATGCGAAGACAATCAAGATGTCGGTGCGGCGCAGCCTTCTCGAAGATTTCATACCTTCTCGAACGAGCCTGGACGCATGTGCGCCTCCCACCTCGACCGCCTGGGCTCTGCCACGTTCATCCTCGCGCAGATCAAGGATCCTCACTCTGACATGTGTCTGATCTCGAAGCCGTTTCTAATCATAGCGTACCGGTGCGGCGCAGTTCAAAGCTCAGACCGGATTTGGTGTCTTGCAAGTTGCGTGATGACACGAAATGGCAAGACTCTCGAGAGGGTGAGATCCTCCGAACCCCCTCTCAGGAAAGCAGGAAGGGAGGAATGCAGGAACGGAGCAGTCATCTCCGGCGCTCAGGGTGGCATCGAACAGACCCCTTCCTGCCTTCCTAACTTCCTGCTTTCCTGAGAGGTGTTCGGGAGGGCCTTGCAACGTGCCTGGGTCTCGCCTGTTTGGTTGCGGCTCCGCCGCGTTAGGTGACCATCGAGACATTCGATCACCCGGCCAGATGCCAAAACGGTATATCGTCGCGGCAGGAGGGTCGGGGCCTGGGGCTCCCGTCGGCTCAGCTCTCGCCGAGCTTCCGGTGGGAGAAAAAGGAGGCGAGGTGCGACTCGAGCTGCTGTCGAGTCAGGAAGTTCAGCCCGACGAAAGTCTCTCCGATCATGAGCCTCCCGCTCTCCCCCAGCGATATCAACGACCTGAAACGCTCCGCTCCGATCAGGGCGCTCCACAGCTCGCCCGACTGCAGCAACGCCGCCACCGCTTCGGGTTCGCGCACGCGGGCCCCAAGCGAATCGCAGAGCCGGCGCAGGACATATTGCGTCTCGCACATCCCACCTGCAACCGCGAGTCCGCCCAGCGGAAGCCGGGATACGTCCAGATGCCTCTGGCACTCGAGTCCCACCTCGAGCTGCTCAGCCGTGATCAGCCCGGCCTGCACCAGGAACTCACCGAAACGTACCGCGTGAAGCCAGCGATCCGTATCGAGCGCACGGTCCAGTTTGGCCTTCAGCTTCTGGATGGGGAAGGGCTTCACCAGGTAGTCGTCGATTCCAGCTTCCAGCGCCTCGCGCATGCCCTTCTCGTCCGCGCGCGCCGTGAGCATCATGACGTAAGTGCGGCTGAATCCTCTGTCCTGGCGGATCCGCCTCACGAAGTCCAGTCCGGATATGCCCGGGAGCTCCCAATCGAGTATGACGAAGGAGATCAGCGGATGCCGCCGGAGTGCGATCAGCGCCTCGTCCCCATCACCCGCCTCATGCACACGACCCACCCCCAGCTTCTCGAGATAAGCGCGCACCATCTCTCGCACGGCCCGATCGTCGTCAACGACGAGGAAGTGCAAGCGCTCCGTCTCAGACACAGGGCAACCGTAGCAGAACCGAATCCGAGAGACAACCATCATGCCGCGGCAAGGGCGGGCCGGCTGGGGCAGCGATGTGATCGGGCTCACACGGCAGATGCAGAATTAAACCAGCTGCTCGTAGCCGCGGACCAACCTTATAGTTGTAAGGAGGGAATAGAGATGAGACAGACGAGACGAGTGATGGCAGCAGCAGCGCTGGTTGGCATCATGACCGCAGGTTCTGCGGCGGCTGCGAGTGCTGCCCCGATCAACACCAGGGAGCGTCTTCAGCGCGACCGCATCGCAGCGGGATTCAGGTCGGGTGAGCTGAACAAGCGTGAGACTGCCGGGTTAGCATTCGAGCAGGGACGGATCCGCTGCGAGGAGTATCGCTTCAGGCACAACGACGGTATCCTCGGACCGGCCGAGCGAACGAAGCTCCAGCGCGATCTCAACCGTTCAGATCGACACATCTACAATCAGAAACACGATTGAGGCGCGACGCGGCGGAGCCGTGATCCGCACACTGGCTTCGCCGCGGTACGGGGGCGAGACGGGTGAGCTATTGCATGGCCTCGGAGATGCTGCGACGCAGCAGCGCGAGACCTTCCTCGAGATCCTCATGGGTGATGTTCAAAGCCGGACGGAATCGAATCCCCGATCGTCCGGTGGCGAGGATGAGAAGGCCGTTGGCGTGGCAGCGGTCGATCACAAGCTTGCGAAGATCGGGGGTCTCCAAGTCGAAGGCGCACATAAGGCCTCGGCCGCGAGCGTTCAGGACCTTCCCCTCGAGCTCGGTCTGCAGTTCTCGGAGCCGGCGGAAAAGCAGATCCCCCATCCGGCTCGCGTTCTCGATCAGCCGCTCCTCCTCGATGATCTCCAGATATCGCGCGCCGCGTACCATATCGGTCAGGTTTCCACCCCAGGTCGAGTTGATGCGGCCGGAGACTTTGAAGACATGATCCGTCACCTCTTCGACCCGCCTTGACACCATGATCCCGCACACCTGGAGCTTCTTGCCGAAGCAGAGGATGTCCGGTTCGACGCCGAAATGTTCGTGCGCCCACATCTTGCCGGTGATTCCGACGCCCGTCTGCACCTCATCGAAAATCAACATCGCCTCACGCTCATCGCAGATCCGCCGCAGCTCGCGCAGAAACATCCCGCGAAAATGATTGTCACCGCCCTCGCCCTGAATCGGCTCGATGATGACCGCCGCGATTTCGTCGGGATTGCGACGGAAGGCCTCATCGATCTCCGCTAGCGCGAGCCGCTCGGCCGCCTCGACTCCCACCAGGTTCTGGCCCTCCAGCGGGAACGTGACTTTCGGATTCTCGACCCGCGGCCAGTCGAATTTGGGGTAGTAGTCGGTCTTCACGGGGTCCGTGTTTGTGAGGGAGAGCGTGTAGCCTTCGCGACCGTGAAAAGCCTCCCGGAAATGAATCACCTTCGCGCCCTTTTCAACGCCGGCACGGCGCGCCAGGTTCTTCCGGACCTTCCAGTCGATCGCGACCTTGAGTGCGTTGCAGACTGCCAGAGCACCACCTTCCACGAGGAAGAGGTATGGCAGCGAGCGCGGCATAGCAGTTCGCTCGAGGGCGGCCACGAACGAAGCCAGCTCCACCGTGTAGGCATCCGAGTTTGAGGGCTTGTTGACGGCAACGTTGAGCAGTTTCTTCGTCCAGTGCGGGTCACGCAACCCGGGGTGGTTCATGCCGATCGGAGAGGATGCGAAAAAGGTGTAGAAATCGACGAACCATCTGCCGGTAGCCGAATCCAGGATACGCGAGCCATGACTGCGTTCGAGGTCCACGACCAGATGAAAACCATCGACCAGCATGTGCCGGCCCAGGATTTCGAAAACACGATCGGGGCTCGTCTCGGCCGGTGCGGGTGTCATACAGACTGCTGTGCTCATGGGTGGGAACCTCCTATACCTTTCTTCCGGTCTCTCGACGACGGCTGTGTCCCGCGCGCCCTCTCGTGGGGTCGGAGCCGGGTGGGAGCAAGGACAACCGCGCCGTTTCCTTGGTCGTCTCCAGGACGAGTATCGTCCGCGTCTGGCGTACCCCTGGGAGCGCATTGATGCGATCCAGCACAAGCGCGCGCAGCGCGCGCCGATCGCGGACTTTGACCTTGATGAGGCAGGAGAAATCGCCGGCAACGTGGTGGCATTCCTGCACCTCGGCGAGCTGTCCCATCAGGTCGACAAAACGTTTTTCGTGCCGTGGATGGTCGATGTAGACCTCGATGAACGCTGCCATGTCCCGGCCCAGCTTGAGGTCGTCGAGCAGCGCGACATATCCGCGAATAATCCCCAGGCGCTCCATCTTGTGGATCCGCTCATTCACCGACGCTGCGGACAACCCGACTCGACGCCCGATCTCCGCCTGGTGAAGGTTCGAATTGGACTGAAGCGCGTCAAGTATCTTGAGGTCCACATCATCTACCATTCGGTCTATCACTCCTGATGGCTAATACCATAAGGCAAAATGGCCACTATGTCAAATCACATTCACATGCGATCGACTCGGGCGCCGCCACTCGCTCGCCCCGCATCCGGTAGAATCATTCGAGGGCGGAGGCACCGATGACAGCGTCGACGGAGTTCGAGGGGCGATACCACGAGCTCTTCCGATCGGGCGAGCTGAAAGACCGTGTGGCTGAAGCGAGGCGGCATCTCCAGGGGTGCGATCTCTGCGCGAATCGTTGCCGCGTGAATCGGCTGGAGACGATCGCCGGTGCGGTGTGCCGGACCGGGGAGCGGGCGGTCGTGAGCAGCTATGGGCCGCATCATGGCGAGGAGGATCCGCTGCGAGGGCGTGCGGGATCCGGAACCATCTTCTTCTCCTGGTGTAATCTGCGATGTGTGTTCTGTCAGAACTGGGAGATCAGCCACAAGGGGACGGGGCGGGAATCGAGTCCGGGAGAGATCGCGGAGATGATGATCGAGCTTCAGGACGCGGGCTGCCACAACATCAATCTCGTGTCGCCCAGCCATGTCGTCGCACAGTTACTCGAGGCCCTGCTCGTCGCCTCAGGCAAGGGTCTCCGACTCCCCCTTGTCTACAACACCGGCGGGTACGACAGCGCGGAATCCCTGGCGCTCCTCGATGGCATCGTCGACATCTACATGCCCGACATGAAATATGCGGATTCCCGGATGGCCCGGAAGTACTCCGCGGCGCAGAACTACGTCGAGGTGAATCGCGCGGCTGTGAAGGAGATGCACAGGCAGGTCGGGGACCTGGTGCTCGACTCCCGGGGAGTCGCGCTGAGAGGATTGCTCGTCAGACATCTGGTCCTGCCCGGCGACCTGGCAAACTCGGATGCCGTCCTTTCCTTCCTGGCCACCGAGATCTCCTTAGACACGTACGTCAACATCATGAGTCAGTACTACCCCTGCTATCGCGCCGACGAGCACCCGCCGCTGGACCGGCGGCTGCGCCCGGACGAATACGCCGCGGCTATCGTCATCGCCCGAAAACTTGGTCTGCATCGCCTCGATGGCATGAGGCTGAGGTGATTCTGATTTCGATTGTCCCGGGGACTTGGCGTGAGGTAAGATCGGGTCATGTTCGAACAGGAAGAACAGCTCGATTGCCTGAGCACGGACGGGGTGCTCTATTGCAGCATCGAGTGCCTGCACAGGGACGGGTCCGAGTTCGACCGGACGATCGAGGTAGATGAGTATTCCGAGCGCCTCTGGGGCGTGTTCTGTCCGGTCTGCAATCGTACCTTTCACTGCCTGGAAGATTGACCCCGCGAGTGCCCGTGGCCGGCTCAGCCGTTGAGGCCCATCGCCTGCATAAAAATGCCCGAGCCGACCAGAGATTGCCCGCCATCGCAGACGCAGACAGCACCCGTGATGTAACTCGCTGCCTCTGACGAGAGAAACAGCGCCAGATCCGCGATCTCGTCTTTTCGGCCGAAGCGTCGCAGAGGCAGTGCGGCTGTGAGCTTCTCTCGGATCTCGACGCTCGGCGCCAGTCGCCTCATCCCCTCGGTGTCATCAGTCGGACCTGGGGTGATGCAGTTCACCCTGATTCCGGCGGGTCCCCACTCGATAGCCAGCGTCTTTGCCAGGATGTCGATCCCGGATTTTGCCGCGCACACATGCGCCTGGAACGCCGTCGGGATGAAAGATTGCGTGGCCGAGATGCAGATGACCGATGCGCCCGGCTTCTTGAGGTGCTCGAACGCCGCCCGGCATGTGTTGAAGGTGCCGAGCAGATCGATGTCGATCACTGATTTGAACCCGTTCGCCGTCATGCCGACGGCGGGCGCGGGGAAGTTCCCGGCGGCGCCGCAGACGAGGATGTCGATCTCTCCGTACGAATCTCGCGCCTGCTGAAGTCCCTGTTCCATGACCGCGTAGTTGCGCACGTCGGCCGCGACGCCCATCGCCGCGCCTCCGGCGGCCTCGATGCTCTTCACCGCCGCATCGAGCTTCTCCCGGGTGCGCCCCACGAGCACGAGCCGCGCCCCGTGTGACGCCATCTTCTCGGCTATGCCGAGATTGATACCACTCCCGCCTCCGGTCACGACCGCCACCCGGCCCTTCAGCAGCCCATCTCGAAACACTCCGCTACTCATCCCTCTGGCTCCCTTCATCCATGATCGCGGGAGCATATCACGCATGTCGCCCACAGGGAGCACGGCTGTCCGGAGTCGTTCGCGGGCGCGCAAAGGAATTCCGGGATGCGGGATAAGAGTGAGGTGAGCGCATCCGAGGGGCTGATCCGGGCGCGGTGGAACGCCTGGTCGGCTTTTGAGATGCAGATCAATGGGAGGTTGCCATGAGAAGTAAAGATGGAATGAGAATGACCCGAGTAACACTCGGCGCGATGCTGCTCCTGCTCCTGGCGGGCCCGGCGACATGGAAGGCGCAGAGCGATGCCTCGTTGCTTCCGGAGAAGCCCAACATCGTTTTCATCCTGACAGATGATCAGCGATGGGACTCGGCGACGATGTCGGACGGCGGGCGGGAGGTTATGCCGAATCTGCGTCAGGAGCTGATTTCGGATGGGGTGCTCTTTTCTAACGCCTTTGTCTCGACCCCACTGTGCTGCCCTGATCGCGCGAGCTTGCTGGCGGGAGGCTACTACGCTCACAACACCGGCGTCCTCACCAACGAGCTCCCCAACGGGGGATTCGAGAAGTTCGTCGACCGCGACTCACTCGCCGTCCGTCTGCGCCAGGCAGGATACGAGACCGCCCTTGTCGGAAAGTACATCAACAAGTATGCCCTCACGGATGCATATGTACCGCCCGGCTGGTCCTCGTTCGCCGCACTTCATCAGATGCGAAGCTGGTTCGACTACGATGTCGTGCTCGGAAACGGGACACCGGACGAACCTGTTCACGGCTCGGTTGTGGTCTCATCCCAGTACCTGACACGGTACCTTGCTCAGCGAGCGACCGATTTCATCGAATCCAGCAGCGGGGAAGCCCCCTTCTTCCTCTACTATGCGCCGGTCGCACCGCACGAGCCGGCCACTCCCGCTCCGGGCGACGAAAATGTGTTTGCCGATTTCGCGTACAAAGGGAGGAGCGCCGGGGAAGGCGATCTGACCGACAAGCCACGGTACGTCCGCGACCTGGCCAAAACATACGACGCGACGCAGATCGAGCTTTTCGCACGTCAGCAGATCAGATCGCTCCAGAGTGTGGACCGATCAATCGCGGCGATTGTGAACGCCGTTCGCCGCAAGGGTTTGCTCGAGGAGACTGTCTTCATTTTCACCTCTGACAACGGCTATCTCTGGGGCGAGCACCGGCTCTCTGGCAAGGCCTACCCCTACGAAGAGTCGATCCATGTTCCGCTCGTCATCCGGATGCCCGGCGTGACACCTCGCGTTGAAGACAAGCCGGTCGTGACGAACGTCGATATCGGCGCTACGATCAGCGACCTGGCCGGGCTCAACAGGGTCACCGACGGCATCAGCCTGCGACCGCTGCTCGAAGATCCATCGACCGCGTGGCGCACCGAGTTCCTGATCCAGGGTTTTGGCGATCTGCGGTGGTCGGGGATGCGCGGGTCCTACGGCGGACGTGTGTGGAAGTACGTCGAGCACGCATCGGGGGAGCGAGAGCTCTACGATCTGAAGGCCGATCCGTTCGAACGCAGCAGCCGCCACAAGCAAACCAACAAGACCGTCCGCGAGGTGATCAAGAGCTTCTCGGCCAAGGTCGCCGCGGCGCGCGGCCTGACGGTCCTCGACAGTCTCCTCCCCGACGCCCAAGGCGGAGCGACGTATGCTTATCCGATGTCGATCTGGGGCGGGCGCGCTCCGTTTCATTGGTCAGTTGTGGAAGGGCAGCTCCCCCCCGGCCTTGCGCTCGATCCATCGACGGGTCTGATCAAAGGAGCTCCGATGCCCGGCCCCGGCGGCGCTCGGTTCCGGCTCAGAGTGGAGGATTCGTCGACATCGGCCTACAGTGGCCTGCCGCAATCGTATGAGCAATGGCTCAATCTCGCTGTCCGCGATCCACAGAGCGCACAGCATGTCGCGCCGGCGATGGGGATCGACATGAGCAGTGACCAACAGTGATTCGCCCTCCGGTAGGAATCCCGACCCGCCGGGCACGGCATTACCAAGTGGAGTGGGGCGACTGTCCATCCTTGAACCAGATGTAGGCAAGTCCCCTTCCGGTCCAACGCAAAGACGCAACGCCACCAAGATCGGTCCAGAGCTTCTTTGCGGCTTTGCGCCTTTGCGTCTGAAAGGGTCTCGATACAAAGCCGCTATCCCGACCTCGTCACAACCCATGCGATCACCCCCACACCACTGAGGCACTACGGGACGGGGATCTGAGAGGGTTGTCAGGTATGGATTCTACTTGTAGAATACATACCTGAGAGAAAGGGGAGGCGTGGTGAAATCTATCGTCGCCGAACGTGGGCAGGTGACCATTCCCAAGGCACTGCGGGACCGTCTGGGTATCCGCCCCGGCACGGTTCTCGAGTTTCATGACGAAGAGGATCGTTTGGTCGCGGAAAAAGCCGACGTGAGCGACCCGCTCGAGAGGTTCTATGGGCGCTTCGGCCGCCACCGCCGGACCGATGACGTCATCCGTTCGCTACGGGGCGAGTCTTGATCACGGCGCTCGACACCAACGTGATCATCGACGTTCTCGAGCCCGACCCGAAGTTCGGTCCCGCTTCGCGCGCGGCGCTCCGAACATGCCTGCGCGAGGGTTCCGTCGTGGGCTGTGAGGTCGTTTGGGCCGAAGTGATGACCGCGTTCGGGGGCAACCGCGAAGAGGTTGTGGCGGCGTTGCGGGAAATCGGTATCTCGTTCCTTCCGATGAGTGAAAGAGCGGCGATCCACGCCGCGGAGTGCTGGTCCAGATATCGCACTCGTTCCCGTGGCAAGGAGCGCATTGTCGCGGACTTTCTCATCGGCGGACACGCGGCAGTGCAAGCGGACCGCCTTCTCACGCGGGACAGGGGGTTCTACCGAGACTACTTCAAAGCCCTGAAGCTGGTCGTGCCCTGAGGGCGCCTGAAATGATGGCGGGCGTGGGCGCAGCCATGACTTGGCCACACGCACCGCGGAACCGAGAGCTATTTCCTGACCAACTCGACGCTGCGGTTCTGGGCTCACCCCAACTCGGCGGCGTTGTCGGCCACGGACTTCGACTCGCCGACCCCTACCAGCGTTGGTCCTCTGACACCCGCCCCTCGTTCGTCCTGCGTCGGAAACCAAAAGCTACTCTTCACCTCCGACAGTCAAGGTATAGGCGCCTCCACTTTGCAACATTTTGGGAATAAGCTATGGCCCGCCGACGTTATGGTAGGTTGGAGCGATGCCGACAGACGAGGAGTTGGCCCGGGCTTATGCTGACGGTGACGGAAGTGCGTTCGATGAGCTGTTCGCGCGATATCGGCGCCCGATCTTTAGCTACGCCTACAGGATGGTGGGGAGTCGTGCATATGCGGAGGATCTCAGCCAGGAGGTATTCCTCCGCGTGCACAACCGGATCGACTCGTTCGAGCCACGGTCACGATTCGCGGCCTGGATTTTCACGATCGCCAGCAACGCGTGCCTGGACGAGCTTCGAAAGAGAAAGCGTGGGCGCTGGCTCTCCTTCGGTCTGGCGGCCCCGGAGCCGCACGCGGAGATGGACATCGAGGGCGAGGCGCTCAACGCCGAGCTTCGTGGGATGGTCCTTCGCGAGCTCCGGAACCTCGACGAGAAGCACCGGCAGGTCTTCCTTCTGCGCACCCATGGCAACCTCCTGTTCCGGGAGATCGCCGACATGCTGAACATCCCACTCAACACGGTGCTCGCGCGGTATCATCAGGTCGTCGTGGCCCTCAGGGCCGCATTGACTGACAACCGGAGAACGGGGAGTCGAGATAGCCAGTTGAAGGAGTCGGAATGATGATGTGTGAGGATTACCGCACACAGGGCGCATATCTGGCCGAGGACGATCCGGCCGTGCGGAGGGCGGCCGAGGAGCATCTGGGCATCTGTGAGGAATGCCGCCGGTGGAGAAGCGAGTACATGGATGTCATGGCCGTCTACGCGTCGACGGTCACCGAACAGCCCTCCCGGAAGCCGGTTCGGGAGCGCCACGTCCGATCCCTGCTGCTCGCAGCCGCAACGCTCGCAGCCGTGGCCGTCGGTTTCGTCCTCCTCCAGCGGATGAACCGATCTCCAGTCCATCCTGTTGCGACCCAGGCCGGTCCCCTCGTGAGCTGGGATGACCCGGCGCCCAGCGTCCTCAGATCGGGGCTCACATATCTCGATGAGCCGAAGGATGACTTCGATCAGCGGGTGGAACAATTGCGAGGCCAGATCGCTCAGATCGCGGTCGAAGTCTCGGCCGACACGTTCTGACACATCTAATGGGACAGACAGTGGTAACGTGCACAGTGACAACGGACCTCGCCGCCGGCGGAGTAGCGCAGGCTTGGCGGGAAACGAGAGGTGACGAATGAAGACCAGGTTCGCGATTCGAAGGATGGGGCGCGTATGCCTCCTCGTCCACATGATTATCGCCGGCATGGCCGCCGCCGGTGACGCACCCTCCGCGGGGCCGTCGACGGCGGTTGATCACGAGGCAGCGGAGTTTCTCCGCCTTGTCGCGCCGTACCGGCTCGAAGAGCTCGAGGCGCTACGCACGGCGGATCCCGATCAATACAGACAGCGGGTCGCGAACCTGGCCGATCGCAAGCGCCAGCTCGACGATCTCCGTCGCGCCGATCCGGCCCGTTACAAGCTGCGCCTCGACGAGCTCACAATGGAACAACAGAGCCAGCATCTCGGCGAGCTATACCGAAAGGCCAAGAGTCCGGAAGAGAAGGAACGTCTCAAATCCGAGCTGGCCTCGCTGCTCGACAAGCACTTCGACGTACGCGGGCAGACGAAGGCCGCCGAAGTCCGGGATCTCGAAATGGAGATCGATCGCCTCAAGAAGGCGCTGGCCGAGAGACAGAAAAACAAGGCAGAGATATTGAAGGCGCGCCTAGAGGAATTGCTCGGGGAAAAGACGACGCCCGCGTGGTAGAGACTGTGTGACCGCTAACCACGGAGACACGGATGGCACAGAGAGGCACTGAGATCCAAGATGCCAAAAGCTAGTCTCCGTGGAGCTCTGTGTCCTCCGTGCCTCCGTGGTGAGTAGGAGCTCAACGACCCCACAGAGATCCCTCGCCCCATCGCCGCTGCGGGCGATCCGCGGATCGGCATGGATCACCGTCTCGACTGACCTCAATGTGACCGACGTGTCACCATCCCCTCACAATAAAACTCTGTCGCAAACGTTGGAGTTGGATAGACGAGGATGCTGACGAGGCGAGACGACACGACCTGATCGCAAGGGTCACTTCGGCGCGCAGCCACCCGGAGAGACGGAAACTGAGGAGGGACTGTCATGAATGGGAAGTTTCGCGAGTGCGATTCCGGTATGACTGGGAGGGAAGCCATGAGTACAGGCCCGGAATGTGACGGAGGTGTTTGGTCCGGCCGTAGAGTCGTGCTGGTCGTAGAGGACGACGACGACGTGCGGCGGTTCGTCGTAACGGCTCTGCAGCTTCACGGACACAGCGTCTTCGCAGCCCCAAGCCCACGCCATGCTCTGGACGTCTACGAAAGACACGCGGACTCGATCGGCGTGATCCTTCTCGACGTCGTGATGCCCGGTATGACCGGGGTGGAGCTTCTGACCTACTTCCGCCGGGTGCGCGCCGACACTCCAGTGATCTTCATGACAGGATGCACTCCCGCGTCCCTCGAGCGAGTCATACAGGAACCGTGCGTTCACGGAATCCTCTCGAAACCATTCAGGATGGAGGACATGCTGATGTGTGTGCATCGAGCAATGAGCCTCGGCTCGGAACCTCGAGCCTGAGACGTATGGAGCATGAGGGCCGCTAATGGCTGGGTTTCACTGGACCGCGCCTCTGTGAATCGCCACCCTCGACACCCATTGATCGCGCTGGTTCCGGGATTCCTCCTGCTCGTGGTGTCAGCACCGAGCAGGCACGCCGATCCCGGTGCAGTGGCGCGCGTCAACGTCGACTTCGCCGCGAAGCGGAGCGTCAAGTCCATGGCGGGGATGCTCAACGGCATCGGCTGTTGCCCGGTAGTGAGCGATGCGTGGTTTGCCTCGATCGAGCCTCGAATCGTGCGTGGGAGCTTGCCCGAAGCGTTGCTCTCCGAAGGGCCCGCCGTTGGGAAGCTCGCTCTCATGCGGCATCTCAAATCCCGCTACGTGTTAGTGGTGAGCAGCCTCTGGGGCTATCCGCTGTACGGTTGGCATCACCACGGCAATCAGGGCGCCGGGCAACCACCGTGGGTGAACTGGGCAATGTGGGAGAACTTCGTGGTGGAGCAGGTCGCACGGGTGCGGAGGGCTGGCGCCTCCGGGATGTTCATCTACGATGTGTGGAACGAGCCGGATGGGGAGATCTGGTGGACGGGCACGCGGACGCAGCTCTACGATACCTACCGACGCGCTGAGAGGAAGATCCACGCCTTGGACCCCTCGGCTGCAATCGCTGGCCCGTCGCTCAGTGGCTGGGACCCGGTCGCGATCGAAAACTTCCTGAATGCGTGCCTCTCGACAGGAACGCAGGTCAATGTGCTGACCTGGCACGAACTGCTCATGGAACCGCCGGCGGGGACGACGGCTGATTATCGCGATTTCTCGGAGGTCACGAACCACCTCAAGTATGCCAGGTCACGTTGGTTGAAGAGCTCGCGATACGCACCGCTGAAGATCCGAGAGATCCACATCAACGAGCACGTCGGCGCCGACGATTTCCTGCGGCCCGGTGAAGCGGTGGCGTTTCTGGCAGCGCTCGAGGCGGGGGGCGCGGATGCCGCTGCGCGTTCCTGCTGGGATCCGCCGGCTGTCTCGAGCGATGACTGTTGGAACGGGTCTCTCGGCGGATTGCTGGACCAGCAGACCTGTGGTCCAGTGCCGCGCAGCCTCTACTGGGTTTACGATACTTACCCCGACGGCGTCGCAACACGCGTCACAGGCGTAGCCAGCTCGCCCTCGCTCGCCATCCTGGCGAGCGCTTCTGATCGGGAATCGGGTTTCCCGCAAATCCTCCTCGGGCACAACCGCATGGTGAACGGGGCCGGCAAGGCACCGTTCCACGTGTCTCTGACCCTCGAGAACCTCCAAGCTCTCAAACCATTCGCAACTGCCAGCACGATCACGATCGAGGTGCTCGGGCTTCCCGACTCGCAGACTCAACCGCTCCCCTCGCCGCCCCTGCTATTGCGCACAACCGCTCCAGTGCGCGACGGCACCGCGACAATCGCACTGCCAAGCATCGCACTCCACTCCGCGCAGATCGTGCGAATACGGAAGTAGCGCGACGGTATCATTCTGGCCGTCGAAGACAACGATCCCGTCCGCGACCTCGTGGTCATGGCTCGGCAGCTTCATGGACACAGCGTCCTCGCCGCATCGGGCCCACAGGAAGCTCTCGACATCTACGAAAGACACGCGGACTCCATCGGGGTGATCCTCCTCGATGTGTAGATGCCCGAGATGACTGGAGTCGAGCTTCTCACATACATCCGCCGGAGGCGGGCCGACACGCCCGTGATCTTCATGACTTGATACAGTGCCACGTCCATCGGATTCTCCAGTCGACCTGACTTTCCAGCAGCCACCGATCAGTTCTCCTGTGATTCGGTGCACGTCCTGAACCCGGTAGTGATCTACGCTCTCTGTTCGACCCAGAGCATCCACGGCGATCTACGGGATCGATGGGTCCTCCCCGATCGCAAGTGTCCGCTGCCACGGGCCAGGGCTGCGGCAAAGTCGAGGCGCCGACTCGGGCGAGGCCGTTCCGTGCCAAACCGCTGATGGCGCAGATTACGCAGGTTCTTCCAGCATTCAACCGACGAGCAACTTGCTCCTCACTCTCGGGTCGGCACGAAGCAATCGGCGACATCTGCGAGTCAATCTGTGAAATCTACGGCTTTCGGGACTTTGCCGTGGTCTTGCCCACGGGCACCCCGGAGGGGCGCGATGAGAATAGCCCATCGATTCATCGGTGGGCTCGATTGGAAGAGGAGAATCTGGAGTCCCGGAGGGACGACTGATGCGCTGCCGATCCGGTGCGGGTATTCTCAGCCGTCCCTCCCGGACTGGCTGATCCCTCGTACATATTGACCCAGAGCCGACGCCATGGGCTTTCTTCGCAGCGCCCCCTCTGGGGCGCCTAAGGGCCGTGCAAGAACAACTTCTCAGCTTGAGGCGGCACTCTGACATTATGGAGGATATTCGGCAGGAAGGAAGGAATGTTGGAATGTTGGAATGATGGTGAAGTGATCCGCCATCACGACACTTCCACACGCCCCATGGTGCCTCCGGAAACCATTCTTCCATCATTCCATTATTCCACCGTTCCGGCTGTGCGGGAGTCTCGTTATGTCACAATTGCGAGTCGAATGCGGGGCACTTATTCTTGCGCGGCCCCTTAGACTTCCCGTACTCCGAATCTCGGAGTTCTCCACTCCCCTTGACATCGTGGAGACGCACCAATAACCTCATCCGCGGAACGACACCTTCGTGGGAACATGAAACAGAGGCGAGACCTGCTCGCGCTTAACCAGAGGTATTCTCCGATGGCATTGAGAAATTTCTATCTCGCATTCCTTGGCATCTCGATAATCGGCGGCCAGTCCGGAGCTGAGGCAGCGGGCGCAAAGGCACCCGTTCGCACCGCTGCGCCGGCCGCAGCGGCGGCCGCAGCGGCGGCGGCAGGTCCTGCCCTCCCCGCCTCCGCGCTCAAAGGCCTCAAGGCCAGGAGCATCGGCCCGGCGATCATGGGCGGCCGCGTCGCCGATGTCGCGCTCGACCCGAAGAACCCGTTCTCCTTCTACGTCGCGCTCGGCACGGGCGGCCTCATGAAGACCAGCGACAACGGTGGAACGTTCGAAGGCGTATTCGAACAGGAGGCCGTGGCGTCGATTGGCGCTGTGGCGGTCGCGCCATCGGACGCGAGCGTCGTCTGGGTGGGGACCGGTGAGGCCAACGATCGGAACAGCTCGAGCTGGGGCGACGGCGTGTATCGTTCGACCGACGCCGGCGCCACGTGGGCCAACGTCGGGCTTAAGGGAAGCAAGTGCATCGCACGGATCGCGCTCCACCCGACCGACCCCAACACCGCCTGGGTTGCGGCCACTGGCGATCTTTGGGTTCCGAACACAGAGCGAGGACTGTACAAGACGATCGACGGCGGGAAGACTTGGAAGGCCGTCCTCCAGGCGCCCGCGCCGTACCAGGACCGAGTCGGATGTGGGGATGTGGCGATCGACCCTGGCGATCCGAATCTGGTCTACGCCGCGATGTATGCGCGGAGACGGACGCCGTGGTCTTTCACGTACGGCAGCGAGGCGACCGATGGCAAGGATCTCGGGGGCATCTTCAAGAGCTCCGACGGTGGGCTCACCTGGCGGAAACTCACGAACGGCCTGCCCGGTCACACAGGTCGGATCGGTCTCTCCGTTTTTCAGAAGAACCCTAAGATCGTGTACGCAATCGTCCAGAGCGATGAGGGCGGGCAGAGCGACATCGATGATATCAACAGCAAACGGGGCGGTGTGTTCCGTTCCGATGATGCCGGCGAATCCTGGACGCGAACCAGCCCGCTCAACCCGCGCTCCTTCTACTTCAGCCAGGTGCGCGTGGATCCCGTGAACGACCAGCGGCTGTTCGTTCTCGGCTACGCTCTGCATGTGTCCGAGGACGGGGGCCGGACATTTCGCGAGGACCATTTCGCCAAGGTCCACGTGGACTGTCATGCACTCGTCATCGATCCGCGCGACACTCGCCGCGTCCTTCTCGGAACTGACGGCGGCATCTACCAGAGCTTCGACACAGGCAAAACCTGGGAACACCTCCACCGGATGGCCGCGGGCGAGCTCTACCGGATCGCCGCCGACATGAGTGTTCCGTACCGGATCGCGGGCGGACTTCAGGACAACACGAACTGGGTCGGGCCCAGCGCCACGCGCACCAAGGAGGGTATCGTCAATTCCGACTGGATCCAGATCGGCGGAGGCGATGGGTTCTACTGCGTCTTCGATCCCGCGGACCCTGCGATGATTTTTGCCGAATCGCAGGAAGGGTACCTGCACCGCATGAACCTCTCGAACGGAGAGATCAAAGAGCTCAGACCGAATCCCAGTGAGGGTCAGCCGGCATTCCGTTTTCATTGGAACTCGCCGCTGATCCCGAGCCGTCACAACCCGGGCACGATGTATCTGGCGGGCAATCGGGTGTTCGAGCTGACCAATCACGGCGAGGAGTGGCGGCTCATCAGCCCGGACCTCAGCACGAAAGATCCCGTCAAGACGATCACCGTTGGCAGCGGAGCGGAGAACTACGGGGTCGTGTATACGCTTGCCGAATCGCCGTTGCAGGCGGGCCTGCTCTGGGCCGGCACCGACGATGGAAAGCTGTGGCTCACCCAGAACGCCGGCGGGAGCTGGACCGATCTCAGCACGAATCTGCCGGCGACGGCGAAGGGTCAGTGGATCAGTCGCGTCGAGGCGGGATCGCATGATGCAAAAGTCGCCTACCTGGCCGTGGATGCCCACCGCGCCGGCATCTACTCCCCTCTCGCCTATCGCACCGCCGATTTCGGGAAGACGTGGGTGAGCATTTCCTCCGACCTTCCGGGCAACGGACCAGTCAAGGTCATCCGCGAGGACCCGCGAAATCCCAACCTCCTCTTCGCCGGCACCGAGTTCCAGCTGTTCACGAGCCTGGATCGAGGTGCACACTGGGTGAAGCTCGGTGAGCTCCCCACGGTCGCTGTTGACGACATCGTCATCCACCCGCGCGAAGCCGATCTGATCGTCGCCACGCACGGCCGCAGCATCTATGTCATCGACGACCTGCGCCCGCTGCGTGAGCTGACGACTGAGATCGCGGCCGAGCCCGCCCATCTCTTCACAACTCGGCCGGCCTTCGGCTTCTACCCGTTGCCGGGGTTCGTCGATTCCACGGGCAAGGCCGTCTTCCGAGGCGAGAATCCACCTGAGGGCGCGATACTGAACGTGTACGTGAAGGAGTTCACAGGCGACCCGGTCAAGATCTCGATTACAAACCCCGCCGGTCAGCCGGTCGCGAGTCTCTCAGCTCCGGGCACGCCGGGAATCAACCGCATCGTGTGGGACCTGAAGCCGACGAAGGATTACAACATAGAATACGGCGGTCAGGGGATCAAGCTCGTGCGGCCCGGCGAGTATAAGGTGACGATGACCTACGGCAAGTTGAAGCAGGAACAGAAACTGGTCGTCGAGATCGCCAAGGGGCTCGAAACCAGATAGCAGGGTCAAGCCGAAAACGAGGTGCGTCGGATGGCCTGTCAGAAAGAGCGCGGGTAGACGCGGGCGCCGGACAAGCCGATGAAGACACACGCCGGAACCAAACAGGGGTGCCGGTGGTATGAGCAGCGCCCGCCTGAACCTCTGAGGAATGCATGAAGTCAGGAGCTCAGGAACCGAGCAGTTGGCAGTCCTTTCATGCGTTCCTTCATTCCTGGTGTCCTCAGAGGTCCGGACACGATCCGGTCCCCCGGCAACGTTTTTGCCATTTCGCTTCAACACTTCACGACCAACACACTAAGCCCTCACCGATCTTATTCTCGCGACCACTCTTTCACAGGGAGGACCTGATGTCATCATGCTACACCTCCGCTGCGCGCCTAGTGCCTGCCGCCGCTTGCATCTGTCTGGCGCTGATCGTCCAGGTACCCCGCGCCACCGCGGAAGAGACGCCGGAAGGGACCAGTGCCACACGCTGCGCGACCGTCGCGGTCGCGAAGGAGATCCCGGATGTCGCGCTGCGCGAGCTGACGGTGCGACTGCTCACGGCGGTGGGGATCAGGGTCGCGGAGGCGGGGGAGGCAGCCGGCGCGTGTCCATCCCTGACTCTCACCGGCGATTCCAAGGCGCTCGCCGAGCGTTACGGCGGGTCGGGGATGGTCAAGTACCTGGGTGCGGAAGTGCGCTGCGCGATGCGACTGACTATCGGCCCACGGACTTTCCGCCGGGACACCAAGGGGCTCGTTGCACCGCCCGACAAGATCTACGTGTTCAGCAATCCGGTGGTCGAAACGGCCGATCCGAGTGATGACCCCGGGAACGCGCCGTTCCGCGAGGCCTTCTGGAAATCTGATTTCGTCGCGGCGCTCTCAGACCTGGCGGCTGAGGGATTTGGCGTCGGTAAGTACGAGGTGCTCTTCGCCGCGCTGAGCGATGAAGATCATGAAATGATGGCGTCGGCGGCCGCGGCCGTCGACCTGAGGCGGGACCCGACGGCCCTACCGACCTTCGTGCAGGCACTCTCGGGGGCGCATCCCTTCCTGCGCGAGGTGATGGCGCGCGAGCTGGGACGCAGCGGCGGCAGCGCCTCGGTGGAGCCGTTGATCGGCGCGCTGCGAGGAGACACCGCACCTCCCGTGCGCAGGGCCGCGGTCGAGTCCCTGGGGCAGCTTCGGGATCGCCGCGCAGTGGCCCCGCTGATCGCCGCCGCGCAATCGGACGCCGACACGAGCGTGCGTACCAGGGCCGCGCGTGTGCTCGGGGAACTTGGCGATCCCGCCGCCGTCGAGCCGCTCGTCATGACCCTCAGAGACGGCGACAAGGGCGTGTCGGACGCTGCCCTCGAGGCTGTCGGCCGGGTCGACCCGCAGTGGCGCCGGAGCGAAGCGGCCGCGCGTGCGCTGCCGCTGTTCCTGCAAACTCTGTTGGACGACGACCGCGCAGCCCGCGAAGGTGCGTACCGGGGGCTCGAACGGCTGGATCCCGAATGGGCGCTGCGGGAGACCTCGCAAAGGCTGATCCCGGATCTCATCGCGGCACTGATCCGCGAGCCGTACCCGGACCGCAAGCTGTCGCTCGAGCTTCTCCTGGAGCGGATCGACCCGCAGTGGACGAAGAGCGCGGAGGCCCGCAGTACGCTCACTCTGCTGGTCACCATGCTGTCGGACACCGGTACTCAGGTGCGCACCCGGGCCGCGGAGACGCTGCGCCATGTCGACCCCGACTGGGCGCGGAACCCCGCAGCGGGGAAGGCGGTGGGGCAACTGATCGCTGCGTTGGGCGCCGGGGGGACGCCGGAGGCACGGCAGGCGGCGGCAGAGGTGCTGGGGGAGATCGGGAGCGGCGACGCGCGAGCGCCCCTGATCGCGGCGCTGGCGGGAGACGAGAGTGCTTTCGTGCGCAAGGCAGCGGCCACGGCGCTGGGGCGCTGCGGCGGAGCGGCGGCGGTCGCCCCGCTGGTCGCCGCGCTGCGGGACGCGGACTCGTGGGTGCGCAGCGCGGCCATCGGCGCGCTCGGAGCGACCCGCGAAGCGGGGGCGGTCCGACCGCTGCTGAAACTGCTCTCCGACGCCGCGTCTCGGGCCAGCGCGATCATCGCACTCGGGGCAATCGGCGACGCGCGGGCAATCGAGCCGCTGAGCGCCCTGCTCGCCACCTCCTCCTCCCCGGTCTCCACCCGCCAGTGCGCGGCCGAAGCGCTGTCGCGGATCGGCACGCCCGCCGTGAGCGCCGCGTTGAAGAAACCTCTTGCGCGCGAGGACGAGGATGCGCGAGTCAGAGTTTGGTGCGCCTTCGGGCTGCTCAGGATGGGCGAAGAGGCCGAGAGTGCGCGCGCATGCCTGTCTCGCGCGGTCGCAGACCCCGCAGTGGCCGCGCTGGCCGTGCGCCTGGCGGGCGAGCTCGACCCCGCCGAAGCGACGCGGCTGCTCCTGCCGGGACTCGTCTCGGCCAACTATGCCGCGCAAGATGGCGCCGTCAAGGCGCTCGAGCGCATCGATCCGGCCTGGCCCACGAGTGCGGCGGCGAAGGAGGCGATACCGATTCTCATTGCGGCGCTGCGAGACGATAACTACAGCGTACCCTTGGCGGCCACGCGGCACCTCGAGAAGATCGACCCGCGCTGGGCGGAAAGCCCGGCTGCGCTGGACGCCGTCCCCTCCTTCATCGACGCCCTGGCAAAGGGCGGCTCGGGCGCCACGATGGCCGCCGAGGCGCTTGGCAGGATCGGCGACAAGCGCGCCGTCGAACCCCTTCTCATCACTCTGAGCGGGGCGGACCGCTATCTGCGCGAGGCCGTTCTCACGAGCCTGGGACGCCTGAAGGATGGCCGAGCCACGAGCCCGCTCCTGGTGCTGCTCAGTAGTCAAGATGCCGATTGCAGAGCGCAGGCGGCCCGGGCGCTGGGCGAGATCGGGGATCAGAGTGCCGTCGATCCGCTCGTGGCGCTTTTCAAGGACAAGGAATCGCGGGTGCGGCAGGCAGCCTTTCGGGCCCTCGAACGGCTCGGCCCGGACTGGAAACGCGGCCCGGCGGCGGCACAGGCGGTGGAAGACCACATAGCCGCGCTTAAGAGTCACGATCAGGACCTCTCGGCGCCGGCCGCCGAGGCCCTCGGCTGGATTGCGGATCCGCGCGCCACGCTGGCGCTCGTGCAAGCCATGGACCACCGGGCGTTGGTGCTCACGAACGCCGCCGATGCACTCGTGGCAATCCGCGATCCCCACAGCGTCAGGCCCCTGATCGCCAAGCTGGAGGCGGTAAGCTTCGCGAGCAGCTATGCGGCGCGGGTGCTCGGGCACCTGGGCGACCGCACCGCAGTGACGGCGTTGAAGAAGTGCTTCGCCGACCCGGTGCGAGGCGACAAGGTCTGGTGCGCGTTCGCGCTGGCCAAGTTGGGTCAGGACGACGGAACAGCGTTCGGGCACCTGGTCGCCGCTCTCGACACGCACCTGAAAGAGGACGCCATGAAGGCCCTGGGAGAGCTCGGCGACAGGCGCGCCGTGGAACCGCTGATCGTCCAGCTCTCGGACCGGCTCTACGCGGACGAGGCACGGGGGGCCCTGACCGCGATCACGGGGCAGACCTTCGAGGCCGAACCGCGTCCCTGGCGCGAGTGGTGGGCAGCCCAGGCGGCCGCCGCCGCCCCGTCCGGCGACGGGAGGCGTTGAGCAGCGCGCGACGCGCCGACAGCGCGGAAGGTCTACATGCTCAATCCGGCGGGGGAATTCGAGGTCATCGATGAGCTTCAGAAGAAGACGGAGGACCCGAGCTGAGCCGGCCTCGTCGGCCGCTCGCGGCGGCGTGACGCGGATCACCCGGCGGCAGGCCGGGGCTTGAATACGGACCTGGCCTCCATTATTCGTGAAGTGTGCCGGTATTTCCGGCACGACGGGGGTTGGGCTCCCGGGCAGATGCATCGAACGGAGGGCGCATATGGGATTGGCAATCAAGTCGAAACGCATAGGCCGCTGTGATGCGTGGAGCGGAGAATGCTCTGGGCGCGCGGCAGGGGACATCTGTCGTTCGAGTGAGCCCGATGGATCGAGTGATTTCGGAAGGAGTTTGTCATGGAAGAGAACAACACTCTCGATAGGCGTGAGTTCACGGTGGCGTCGATCATGGCCCTGCTGGGCGGCATCACGATCACGATCACGGGCTGCGGCGGCGACGGCCCTACCACCTCGGACATGCCCCAGGATGAGACAGGGGCGATTTCGGCGAACCATGGACACGTGGCGGTGATCACAATCGCACAGCTGAATGCCGGGGCGAGTGTGCGGCTCAATATCCAGGGCACATCATCACACCCACACACTGTCGACGTCTCTGCCGTTGAGATCGTCGACATACGGAACCAGATCAGGGTGAGCAAGACGTCTACGACCGAGGACGGCCACTCCCATACGGTCACCTTCAACTAGCCGCGGCCCGCATCCGGCATCCCCCACAGGAACGAATGGCCTCAGGGGAGCGGGGCGATACTGATTGCAGGCCCTTAGCGGTTAGCTTTTTGCCTCTGTCTCCGAAGGGTCGAACGGCGCGAAGCAATCGGCGACATCTGCGAGTCAATCTGTGAAATCTGCGGTTTCCGGGACTTTGCCGTAGCCCTGGCGGGTCGAGAACTTTGCGGCCCGCTACGCGGCGCTCCCGTGCTTCTCTCCCAATCGCTTTCGCGTGTATGGAATCAGACCTCCTGCATCGACGATGGCCTGGCGCGCCTTCGGAAGCGCCACGGTTGCAAAGGCCCTGCCGCTTGTCTTGTTGATCACTGTATCGGCAGTCACCTCGAGCTCGTCGCCCTCGGATGCATCGATGCCGGGACAGATGACTGTCCTGAGACCGAGGTTGATCGAGTTCTGGAGGAAGATCCTCGCGAAGTCACGGGCGACGATGACGAAGTCCGGTCCCTTGAGGCACGATGCGGCCTGTTCGCGCGACGAGCCGCAACCAAAGTTCTTGCCCGCGAGGATGACGCTTTGAGCCGGGAATTCCTTCTGCTTCACCTTCGCGTTGAAATCGGCGTAGTCCGCGAACGCGTACTGCGGCGTCTCCGTGGGGAGCACCGTCGCCATGTAGCGTCCGGGGTAGATGATGTCCGTGGAGATGTCGTCGCCCAGCTTGAGAACGACCTTGCCCATCTTACTTCGCTCCTTTCCTCGGGTCCGTGATCACGCCGGTCACCGCACTGGCGGCGGCCACGGCCGGCGAGCAGAGATAGACACCCGAATTCGGATTGCCCATTCGCCCCTTGAAATTGCGGTTGGTGGTCGTCAGTGCGACGTCACCATCGGCGAGCGCTCCCTGGTGCACACCCAGGCACGGCCCGCACCCTGAGTTCATCATGACCGCGCCGGCCTTCATGATCTCCGCCACGTATCCCTTCTCGAGCGCCTCGAGATAGATCCGAGAAGAGGCCGGAAATACCAACATTCGCGTCCCACTCGCCACCTTTTTTCCACTCAGCATCTCGGCCACTACCGCGATGTCATCCAATCGGCCGTTTGTGCAGGACCCGATCACGACCTGGTCGATCTTCAGACCCGCGACCTCACCGATCGGCTTCACGTTGTCGACCGTGTGCGGGCACGCGATCTGGGGCTCGAGTGACGACGCATCGATCTCGACAACCTGATCGTAGACGGCATCCTCGTCCGGTCCGAAGATGTCCAGTGCATCCTTCACACCGGCCTCCTCTCGCAGGTAGCGGACCGTCTCACCGTCGGGAGGCACCACGCCCCCGGTCGCCCCCGCCTCGACGGACATGTTGCACAGCACCAGCCGACCCGATGTGGACATGCTCCGGATAACGGGCCCATGGAACTCGATGACCTTGAAGTTCGCACCTTCGGCAGAAATCCGCCCGATCAGATACAGGATCAGGTCTTTGGGCAGCACGTACTGGGAGAGCTCGCCGTGCACGACGACCTTGATCGACCCAGGCACCTCGACGTTGAGAACAGTGCCGAGGGTCCAGACCGACGCCATCTCGGTCGCCCCGATGCCAAACGAGAACGCTCCCAGCGCTCCGTGACTCGTTGTGTGACTGTCCGTTCCAACGACCACGCAGCCCGGTCGAACGTACCCGTTCTCGGGGAGAATCTGATGGCAGATACCACCCTGATCGCCCCGGATGTCGTGGAACTTCGCGATCCCCTGTTTTGCGACGAAGTCGCGAACTTTCTTCTGGTTCGTGGCCGTTTTCGAGCTCTCCGCCGGAACCCTGTGATCGAAGATGATCGCGATCTTCGACGGATCCCAGACCGTCGCTTCATGACCGGTGCCGGCGTAGATCTCCTTGAACTGGTTGAGCACCAGCGCAGCGTTTTCGTGGGACATCGCCAGGTCGACCTTCGGCTCGAGGACATCGCCCGCTTTGACTGAGCTCTGGCCCGTGGCCTTGGCCAATATTTTTTCGACCATTGTCATTGCCATTGGTCTTTGTTTCTCCTTGATATGGACTTCCGGTGAAGTCTCGGGTTCAGGGTCCGGTGTCCCCGGTGGACCATCAGACCACACCTTTCTTGGCAAGAAGCTTCACGTCTTCTTTCGAGAATCCGAGTCCGACCAGCACCTCCTCGGTATGCGCAGAGAGTCGGGGGGGCGGGGACTCGATCTTGCCCGGAGTTTTCGAGAACTGCGCGGTGAGGTTGAAAAGCTTGACTTCGCCGACGCCGGGCGTGACCACGTCTTCGATCGTCTTGCGGTGCTGACACTGCGGCTGGCTCAGCGCGGCTTCGAGAGAGAGAATCTCACCCGAAGGAATCCCCTTCGCGTTGAGCAGAGCGACCCAGTGCGCGGTGGTGTTTTCTCGAAGCTTCGTCTCGAGCAGAGGCGTGAGGAGCCTTCGGTTGCCCTTGCGCGTGTCACGTTCCCGGAAACGAGGATCGGCCTTCAGCTCGGGAAGCCCTAACGTGTCCGCGAGATCCTCCCATTGCTTCTGCTGGTTCGCGGCGATATTGATGTAGCCGTCCTTCGTCACGAACACTCCGGATGGGGCAGCCGTGAAATTGTCGTTGCCCAGCAGAACGGGCTGTTGGTGGCCGATGAGGAGGTTCGCCGCGACCCAGCCCATGAGGGGCATGATCGAGTCGAGCATCGCGATGTCGATGAACTGCCCTTCTCCGGTCCGCTCGCGGTGATACAGCGCCCCCAGGATGGCGAGAACCGCATTCAACCCGCCGACGGTGTCGCAGACCGGAAACCCGCATCGTAGCGGATTCAGTCGTTCGTCCCCGTTGATCGCCATCACGCCGCTCAGCCCTTGGATAATCTGATCATACGCCGGCTTGAAGGCGTCGGGACCGGTCTGGCCGAAGCCGGAGATGGCACAGTAGATCAGCCGGGGGTTCATCTCGCTCAGGACGCTGTATGAGAAACCCATGCGATCCATGACTCCCGGGCGAAAATTCTCCACGACCACATCAGATGTCTTCACCAGCCTGCGGAAAACCTCTTTTGCCTCGTCCGTCTTCAGATTGAGTGTGACAGATTTCTTGTTGGCGTTCTGGGCGAGGAAGCTGGTCCCCATCAGCTCCTTGTTCAGCTTTGGGACATTGCCAAGCTTTCGCGCCAGATCACCGCCATCCGGGTTCTCGATCTTGATGACGTCGGCCCCCATCAACGCCAGGTGCATCGTTGCGAAGGGGCCAGCCAGCACGTTTGTCATGTCGATGACCCGAATCTTGTCCAGTAGTTTCATTCATTGCTCCTTGGCGGATCCGCTGAATCCAACGATTGACCCCGATTTGAGTATGAATCCAGGCAGGTCGCGGCAAAACAACTGACCTGCCTCCCGGGCGATATCGATCAGAAGATCCAATCGGAGGTCGAGCCTCATACCCATGCGTTGCAGCGAGTGCACCAGGTCCTCCGTGCAGACGTTCCCCGCCGCCGCCTTCGTGAACGGGCAGCCACCGAGCCCGCCGAAGGCAGACTCGAGATGCGTAACGCCAGCCCTCATCGCCGCATAGCAGTTGGCGAGTCCCAGACCGAAGGTGTTGTGGAAGTGGCACGCAAGCTCGACTGACGGGTCCACCTCGCGGATCGCCGCGAAGAGCGCCTCAACCTGTGGCGGATTCGCATGGCCGGCCGTGTCGGCCAGGCTGATATTTGTGACGCCGACCTCAAGGTACCTCTTGACGATGCCGACGACGCGTTCTGGCGGAATCACGCCCTCGAAGCCGCAGCCGAAAGCCGACTGAACAGATGCTTGAACTCTCTTCCCCGCCGCCAGGGCCTTCTTCGCCATCGGAACGATCTGTTTGATGGCATCCTCAGTCCCGGCGCCCACGTTCTTCCGGCTGTGGGTCTCACTCGCCGAGACGCCCATGCAGAACATCTGGACTCCGCAACTCAGCCCGCGATCGAGCCCCTTTTCGTTCAGGACCAACCCCGAAAGGATCGTCCTCTCCGGATTCCTCCCGGGTTGGGAGAAATAGGCGAACAGCTTATCGGTGTCTGCCATCTGCGGCACCTTCGCCGGGTGGACGAACGATCCCAGTTGAATCCCGTCGATCCCGGACCGGATCAGCGCCTCGGCCCACGCAATCTTCTTCTCGGTCGGGACGATCTGTTTCTCGATCTGCAGACCATCCCGAAGCCCAACGTCGTGTATCCTGACTTCCATCCAGCGTCCCTCCGCGAGACGCCAATCCTACTAGGGTCGAGCGCCGGGGTCCAGAGGGGGGAGCATGGAACAATGCAACGCGCAGAGTGATAGGATGCGCCTCGATCAGCTCAGCCACCCCCACCCGTGCGCAGCCCGCCTTCCGTCATAGCGCGCACATCTAGAATGCGGTCCAATTCGTCAGCCGGCAACAGCCCTTTCTCCAGGACGATCTCTCTGATCGTGCGGCCGGTCGCCATCGCTTCCTTCGCGATCTCAGCCCCCTTCAGATAGCCGATGACGGGGTTGAGCGCCGTGATGAGGATGGCGTTTCGGTCGAGCCAGGCGCGAGCTTTCTCGGCATTCGCCTCGATCCCGCTCACGCACTTCTCCGCGAACGCCGTCACAGCCCCAATCAGCACGTGCATCATTTCGAACAGGTTGTGCGCAATCACGGGCATGCAGACATTCAGCTCGAGCTGTCCCGACTGCGCCGCCATCGCCACCGCCACGTCGCATCCCTGCACGTGGAAGCAAACCATGTTCATCATCTCGGCCATCACGGGGTTGACCTTCCCGGGCATGATGCTCGAGCCCGGCTGCACCACCGGCAGGCGGATCTCATCGAGTCCCGTTGCGGGACCCGATGCGAGCAGGCGGATGTCGTTTGCGATTCGCATGAGAGTGATGGTGAGGGTGCGCAGGGAGGCTGAGAAGTCAGCGGGATCGGCCATGCTCTGCATCGATTCAAACAGGTTTCCCGACGAACGCAGCTTCTGAGCGCTCAGCGCCGACAGCCGCTCGACCATCATCCGGTGGTAGTCCGGATGTGCATTGAGACCCGTCCCGGCCGCGGTGCCTCCGATACCCACTCGTCTAAGTCGCTCCGCCGCAGCCTCGATGCGTTCCCGATCATTCCGGAGAGCCTGTGCATAGGCCCCGAATTCCTGCCCGAGCCTGACCGGTACGGCATCCTGAAGGTGCGTGCGGCCCGATTTGAGTACGCCATCAAACTCGGTCGACTTGCGCGACATAGAATCGACCAGCCGATCGAGCGCCGACAGCAGGTCGCCGGTGCGCCACAGGCAGCCGAGACGAATCGCAGTCGGGATCGTATCGTTCGTGCTCTGTGACATGTTGACATGATCGTTCGCGCTCACCGGCTTGGCCGGATCGTCGAGCGCATGGCCGAGGATCTGGTTGGCACGGTTGGCAATCACCTCGTTCACGTTCATGTGATGGCTCGTGCCCGCCCCGGCCTGGAACGGGTCCACCACGAAGTGCTCGCGGTGGCGCCCCTCGATCACCTCCTGAGCCGCCTGGATGATCGGGGCTGCAAGGCGCGGGTCGAGCAGACCGAGCTCGCGATTGACCTCGGCCGCCGCCCTCTTGATCAGGGCCATCGACCAGATGAAGGCAGGATACGGACGCATCCCGGAAATCTGGAAATTCTGCAAAGCTCGCTGGGTCTGCGCCCCCCACAGAGCGCGGACGTGGACGAGCATCTGTCCGAGCGAGTCCCGTTCGATGCGATAGTTGTCAGGCATAACCGCCCCTCGTATTCATGGTAGCACGATTGCAGCGCCTCAGTGCTATGGGGCGTGCCATTCATTCCCTTGGCCTCGGGCCTACTGTCACTTGGCCTTTGGCTGTTGGCCCGGGACGCGATCGCGGTTATTGGCAGCCGCCGATCAGCCGGGAACAGCGTCCCCCCACAGTTCGTGCGGGTCGGCCGTTCGGAGCTAACGGCTAAATGCTAACGGCTAAGAGCTGACAATCTGAATAGCCCCGCTCCACTGAGGTATTACGGACGATTCATGAGTGGAGAGGCAGTGCTCGTGGAGTTCTGCTATGATCGGCGGTTCCACTGGAAGGATTGAACATGGAAACTGCACAACGGGACGATATACGCAACGTGGCCATCATCGCTCACGTCGACCACGGCAAGACCACGTTGGTCGACGCGATGCTCAAGCAGTCCGGCATCTATCGGGCCAACGAGACGGTCGTCGAGCGGGTCATGGACAGCATGGATCTCGAGCGCGAGCGCGGGATCACGATCATGGCCAAGAACGCATCGGTTCGCTACGGAGACGTCAAGATCAATATCGTGGACACCCCCGGCCACGCCGATTTCGGCGGCGAAGTCGAGCGGGTGCTGCGGATGGTCGACGGCGTGATGCTTCTGGTCGACGCCAGCGAGGGGCCGCTCCCCCAGACACGCTACGTGCTCTCGAAGGCGCTCGAACAGAATCTCCCGGCCATCGTCGTCGTCAACAAGATCGACCGGCAGGATGCGCGACCCGAAGAGGTCGTGAATGAGATCTTCGACCTGTTCATCGACCTCGACGCCACCGAGCAACAGGCTGAGTTTCCGATTGTGTACACCGTTTCCCGCGACGGAACCGCCATTGCCGAGCTGACCGACGAGGCGAGCGACCTGCGCCCGCTGTTCGAGATGATCATCGCCTCCATTCCGCGCCCCAAGGGGGCGGCCGGAGGCGTGCTGCAGCTCCACGTCGCCAACCTCGACTATAACGACTACGTTGGCCGCCTGGCGATCGGCCGCATATTCTCGGGTACGGTGGCGATCGGGGATGATGTCGCGATCTGCAAGCTGGACGGGGCGATCAACCATACCAGGATCACTCAGATGTACGCCTTCGACGGATTGAAGCAGACACCGATCGAGCGGGCGGAGGCCGGGGAGATCGTCGCGCTTGCGGGCATCGCAGACATCTACATCGGCGAGACGATCACTTCGGTCGACGACCCGCACCCGCTCCCGCCCATCACCGTCGACGAACCGACGATTTCGATGCTGTTCGCCGTCAACACCTCCCCGTTCTCGGGACGCGACGGCAGGTACGTCACATCGAGGAAACTGCGTGAGAGGCTCGAGAAAGAGACCCTCGGCAATGTGGCGATCCGTGTTGAAATGACCGATTCGCCTGACACGTTCAAAGTGTCGGGACGCGGAGAGCTTCAGCTTGCGATCCTGATCGAAATGATGCGCCGCGAGGGGTATGAGCTCCAGGTGTCGAAGCCCGAGGTGATCACGCGCCGGGAGGGAGACCGGTTGAAGGAACCGGTGGAACTGGTCGTCATCGACTGTCCAGACACCTTCATCGGCATTGTCACCGAGGCGCTTGGGCGGCGGCGCGGCCAGATGACCAAGATGATCAACCACGGGGCTGGGCGCGTGAGGATGGAGTTCGAGACGTCCTCTCGGGGCCTGATCGGCTTCCGCAACGAGTTTCTCACAGACACAAAAGGCACCGGTATTCTCAACACGCTCTTCCTGGGTTGGTCGGACTGGCAAGGACCGATACCACAACGCCTCACGGGAGCGCTGGTAGCGGATCGTGCCGGGAAAGCCACGACCTACGCACTGTACAACCTTCAGGAACGCGGAGAGCTCTTCATCAAACCTGGTACCGACGTGTATGAGGGCATGATCATCGGCGAGAACTCCCGCGACGCCGATCTGGACGTGAATGCAGTCAAAGAGAAGAAACTGACGAACATGCGATCATCCACGGCGGATGACGCACTGCGTCTCGTTCCCTTCAGGGACCTGTCGCTCGAACAGGCCCTCGAGTTCATCCGCGATGATGAGCTTCTCGAAGTGACCCCGGCAGCGATCCGGATGCGCAAGCGCGTCCTCCAGGCAAACCAACGGCCCAGACGGGAGTAGTCCACCCAGCGGCCCGACATCACCAACATGTTGTCAGCCGCGTGAATGACCGAACGGCGGTCCGAACCACCAAGACTCCAAGACACCAAGCCCCACCAAGCGGCGAAAACAACCTCTTGGTGGCTTCGTGACGTGGTGGTGGCAGCCCGGTTCGACTACCCGTTCCTTTCCATGGTAAAGTCATCGACGTGATGTGCGGATATTTCTCGAATCATTGTCACTACTCAGTCAGGTCAACCACAGAAGGCACAGAACGCGCAAAAAGCACGAAACAAGCGGATTAAAAAGAGGTGTCACACTTTTGTGACTTCTGCGCTTTTTGTGCATCTTGTGGTGCGGTTCCCCTCACCTAAGCAGTTACGAATCATTATTCATACTCTCGGGAGGCATATGAGACATCGGCTTGCACTCATCGGGTTCGGAAACGTCGGCGTCGGGCTGGCGTCGATACTCGTCGAAAAGCGCCAGAGCCTGGCGCGCGAACACCACTTCGAATGCGACGTCGTCGCGATCTCTGACGCCATCAAGGGATCGGTAGTCGACCCTGCGGGGATCGACCTCGATCCGATCCTCCAGGCCGGCGGGAAGCTCGACACTCACCCGAAGGTCGCCAGGAACATCGCTGCGATCGACGCCATCAAGGCCTCGGACGCGACCGTTGTCGTGGAAGCCACGTACACGGATCTCGCAACGGGCGAGCCCGCCGCCTCTCACGTCCGGGCGGCGTTCGAGACGGGGAAGCACGTCGTGACGACGAACAAAGGACCGCTTGCGCTGCACTATCATGAGCTCACGACACTTGCAGCCTCCAAGGGACTGCAGTTCCGCTTCGAAGGCACCGTCATGTCGGGCACGCCTCTCCTGTCTCTCGGAACTCGCAACCTCTCCGGATGCGACATCAGCGAGATCCGCGGCATTCTCAATGGCACCACCAATTTCATTCTGACCGAGATGGAGAAAGGCAACGCCTACCCCGATGCGCTGAAGAGGGCGCAAGAGCTGGGCTACGCGGAAGCGGATCCGACGGGCGATGTCGACGGCCATGACACTCTCGGCAAGGTCCTCATCCTGGCGAACGTCTTCATGGGCGGCAAGCTCCGCAAGGAAGAGATCAGCCGCACCGGCATCACGAAGATCACTTCCGAGGACGTCGCGCAGGCAGCGGCCGAGGGAAAGCGCTGGAAACTCATCGGGAGGCTTCGTCGCCAGGATGGCCGCGTCGCAGGCTCTGTGGCCCCCGAGGCCCTGTCCCTGAGCAACCCGCTCGCCTCTGTCATGGGAGCCATGAACGCAGCGCAGTTCCAGACAGACCTGCTGGGGGACGTGACGATCGTCGGCGCCGGAGCCGGCCGCAAAGAGACCGGCTTCGCGATTCTCGCCGACCTGCTCGACATTCACCGCACCGTAGCCCGGTCCTAGCCGGCTTCGGCCGGCAGACCCCGCATGCGCTCGGTGCAGCATGCCCGTCTCGCAACGTAATCATGCTTCATAGGAGGTCTTCATGAAGATGCTGATCGGCGACCAATGGGTCGACACCGTTGAAAAGATAGACGTCAGGAATCCATACAACAACGAGCTCGTGGATACTGTCCCGCGCGCCTCGATCGCGGACGTGAAGCGCGCCATCGACTCCGCTGTGCAGGGATACAAGATCAGCCGGAATCTCCCTGTCCACAAACGGATCGAGATCTTGACCCGAACGGCCGCAATCATCCGCGACCGGTCTGACGACTTTGCTCGCACGATCGCTACTGAGGGCAGCAAGACGATCAAGGAAGCGCGCAAGGAAACCGGCCGGTGCATCAACACGATCACGATCTCGGCCGAGGAGGCGCGGAGGATTGTCGGGGAGACAATCCCGTTCGACAGCGCGCCCGGATCGGAAAACCGCGTTGGTTACTACTACCGCTTCCCGATCGGCGTGGTGGGCGCGATCACACCCTTCAACGATCCGCTCAATCTCGTCGCCCACAAGCTGGGACCCGCCATCGCCGCCGGCAACTCCGTCGTTCTCAAACCGGCCACCGTCACCCCTCTCTCCGCATTGAAGCTCGCGCAGGCATTCATCGAGGCCGGCCTGCCGTGGAACGTCCTGAACGTTATCACCGGCTACGGACACGAAGTCGGGGATGCGATCGTCACCGATCCACGGATCCGCATGATCACCTTCACGGGCGGGGCTGAGGCCGGGGTCGAGATCACGCGCAAGGCGGGCCTGAAGAAGATTGGAATGGAGCTCGGCAGTAACAGCCCCGTGATCGTGCTCTCCGATTGCGACATCGACGAGGCGGTCGAATCGAATGTTTCAGGCGCATTCTGGGCTGTCGGCCAAAACTGTATCGGCGTCCAGAGGATTTATGTCGAGAGGGGCATTTTTCCTGCATTTGAAGAGAAGTTCGCAGCACGGACAAAAAAGATGAAGGTAGGCTACCAGCTTGACGAGTCCACGGACATGGGACCGATGATCACTGAACGCGAAGCGATCCGAGTGGAGCAGTGGATCCAGGAGGCGGTCGCAGCAGGAGCCAAGGTGATCGCCGGCGGGACACGCACGGGCACTCTCGTCGATCCCACCGTTCTCGTCGATCTGCCTCGCGGCAGCAAGCTTGACTGCCAGGAGGTTTTTGGCCCCGTCGTGAGCCTGTTCCCCGTCGAGAATCTCGAAGAAGCGATTGAGCGGGCTAACGAAATGGACTATGGCCTCCACGCAGCCATCTTCACGCGCGACATCGGCAAGGCCTTCAAGGCGATCCGCGAGCTGGACTGCGGAGGCGTCATGATCAACGACTCCACAGACTACCGGATCGATATGATGCCATTCGGCGGGATCAAGAGCAGCGGTCTGGGACGCGAGGGGATCAAATTCGCGCTGATGGAGATGACTGAGCCCAAAGTCGTCTGCTTCAATCTTTAGTGTCTAAGAAGTTGAGTGCTCACACGAAATGGCAAAACCTTAGAGGGGGGCGAGATCTTCCGGACTCCTCTCAGGAAAGCACGAAGGGAGGAATGCAGGAACGGAGCCTTCGTCTCGGACGATCAGAGTGGCTCGGAAGACCGCTCTCACCCCTTCGCTTCGCTCAAGGGCTCCGGCTCCACGCTCTACGCTTTACGCGCGGCGGAGCCGCAACCTCGAGGGGCTGCGGCTCCGCCAACGTTCGGATCGATGTGGTCGTGCCTACTTTCTCCTGTTGTAGGTGATCGACATCATCTTGGCTTCCTTGCCTTCTGGACCAGGGCCGAACATTTCGAAGACGTACTGGTCCGCGGTCGCCTGGAGCATCGTGCTGCGGTAGGACTGTTCCTTGCCGCTCATCGGATCGCTCGACGTGCTCATCCAGGTCAACATCTTCCCATCCGCGGACATACTCCCCGTCCCCGTCATGAGGCCCGTTCCCATGTTGTCGATCCAGCAGGAGACGTACTTCTTCGTCAAGTTGTCATAGCCGTAGATTCCGAGGCCGTGAAACGGCATGCCCATCGCGCTGCCATCGGCAACCTCCTGCACATACCTGCCATCCAGCAGCGACGTGTACGTGGATGTGCCCTTGGATTCCGAGGGATTCGCGGGATCCATAAAGAACTTCACTGTCGTATCCCACGTCCCGACCATACCGAGGAGCCCCTGGTGAGGAGCTCCTGGTGTCGCGAACTCCATCCACGCCTTCATCATAGGGTCGGTCGATGCAGGGTGTTCGCTGCTCTTGGGGTGTTCCGTCCCCTGTGGGTGTTCCTTCGAGTTCTGCGCCAGAACGGGTGACGCCCCGATCACCGCCGCAAGCGCCACCGCTGCGATTGAGGTTCTCTTCATATTCACTCCTCCTTATGGTTGTTTGCGTCCGAGAACTCCGAATGATACGCCGAAAACCAACCCGGCATCAATCCCAACCGGGCGCCCCAGCGCGGCATCGCCGCGCATGAGAGCGTGGAGCGTGGAGAGTGAGAGCGTTCTTCCGAGCCACCTCGATCGGCCGAGACGACCGCTCCGCTCCTGCATTCCAAGCCTCCTGCTTTCCTGAGAGGAGCTCGGAAGATCCAGCCGCCTCAAATATCTTGCCATTTCGTGTCAACACTCAACTCCCTAGACAGCGGGGCATCGCGTCGGCGAGGGCTCTGAGTTGTGCCACACCGGCTCAACATCCGGGGATCTGGCACACTCCCATCTTCTTCTCAGCGATCCCCCGAAGCTCTTCGGCAAGCTGCAGTGTCCGTTGCGCGGCAGCCCGCGCTCTCTCCTGGGAAGCGGCATCAGTCGCGTATTTCTCCAGCATCGACCTCCCGAGCAGGTGATGATAACCCTCGTCGGGTTGGATAACGTCCACGTAGAGCGCCGCCGTCTCCTTGTCCCCTCTCGCCTCACACAGGCGTATGAACTGCTCATTGCGCTTCTGCGCGATTGCCTCCCGGGTGAACTGACCCGCCGCCAGCCGCGAAGCGGTGTCAGGCAGTGTCTTCAGATACTCGAAAAGCTTGCTGTACCCTGTCGCGATTGGGTTGAAGCTGGTGAGATCCACGCCGCGGTCGGACAGCAACTTCTCGATCATCCGGTAGTGCTTGGCTTCATCACCCGCTTGACGGGCGAAGCCGAGCTTGACGTCGATCTCCGTCGTGCTCACCATCCAGTACGCCGCCAGCTCGCTGGCTTCCAGCTCGTTCTTCAACGCTATTCTCAGCAGGTTCGGCATGTCGAGCTGGTTGCCGGACTCGGCCTCCACAAGCTCGAGTCTGTCGAGCCCTTCCAAAACCCGCGCTGTCTCATTGTGCAATTCCCGTACGAATTCGCTACTCGTCATGTGGCTGCCCTCCATTCCCAGATGCTATCGGGCGGCGAACCACAGTTCAACCTGCCCGTCTCACGTGCGGCCGATGGAGCTTGCTGCTATGATGCACCGGCGGGGTGAGAGCGGAAACATGATAGATGGCAACGGAGGGAATCGCGATTCCTGCCCCGTTTGCACGGCGCGACAGATCGTCCCGTTTCTTTCGGTGGCCGCCCACAGCCTCGTTCGTTGTCTGGGCTGCGGCGTCGTCTTTCTCAACCCCCTCCCCACCGAAGACGTCAGTCACGCCTTCACGGCGGAGCACTACAACCCCGAAAGGGTCACTAGGCAGTTTCTCGGAAGGGAAGCGGAGAAGAGGGAGGAGTTCGGGAGGAGACTATCCTGGATTGATGCATTTGGGCCACCGACGCGCGAGATTCTGGACGTCGGATGCGGTCCCGGGTTCTTCCTCGATGAAGCACGCAAGCGCGGGTGGGATGCCTGCGGGAGCGAGATCAGTCCGGCATCGGTGGCACATGCCCGGACTCACCTGGGACTCCAGGTCAGTGATACTCCGATCCAGCACATGCCATTCCCGGAGGCGACATTTGGAGCGATCACCTTTTGGGACAGCCTGGAGCATTTTCGTGATCCTCTTGGTGTGCTCCGCGCGGTCGAGAGAATGCTGGTTCCTGGAGGCGTCCTGGCTGTGGTCACGCCGAATGTCTCTTCGCTCATCGCCCGGCTCTGCGGCCCCAACTGGGGATGGCTCAAACCTCCCGACCATCTCTTCCTCTTCGATCCGGGGTCCCTCGCGAAGATCCTCGCTCTCGCCGGATTCCAGTTGCTCGAGATGACCAGCAAAGGCGGCGACGCCACGCATCTCTATCAGGTAATCGTGCGGCTCGGTGCGCCGCTGGGGATCCCTGCGTCTTTCTTCATGCACCCGGTTCTCCGCCGCCCATCGCATTTCTCCTGTCAGGTGATTCACGCAGCGGCGGCGCCGGCGCGGTACCTGCTCGGGCGCGCGCTTATGGGACCCCTGATCTACGCAGTCGCTCGCCGCACCACCTAACGCGGCGGAGCCGCAACCAAAAAGGTTGCGTCTCCGCCGCGCGTGAGAGCGTGGAGCGTGGAGAGTGAGAGCGTACTTCCGAGCCACCCCGATCGGCCGAGACGACCGATCCGTTCCTGCATTCCTCCCCTCCTGCCTTCCTCAGAGGAGTTCGGAAGATCTAGCCGCCTCAAATCTCTTGCCATTTTGCGTCAACACTCAACTTTCTAGACACTGAACGGCGTCCGTTCGATTGGATTCACGTGCGATTCGGATCATGGATGACTCTCCATCCGGCGCGTCTCTCACATCCCGACAACCGTAACTCCATCTCTATCTCGTTGACAGACAGCAGCTTCGGTCTTATATTCGAAAACGTGATCCCGGCTCGTTGGGTTATGGCCGATTTCTGCACCAATCAACGGAGTTGTCGGGACCTGGGGCAGGGATCTGACAGTCGCTTCACCCGTAATATCCAGAAGCCGCTGGACGACACATGACGATTGTGCGGGGTGTTGTCGTATTCATCGCCGTTCTGTTCCTGCCGTCTCGATCGTCGTGCCTGGAGTCGCAGTCGCAGGAAGGCGCAGCGTACGCGAAGCTCCTCGAGCTGATGAACACGGAAATCGTGACGGCCTCGAAACAGTCGCAGCGGCTCGCCGACACACCGGCCACGATGTTTGTTCTGACGGAGGAGGACATTCGGCTCCTTGGTGCGACCAGCGTGCCGGATCTCCTACGGAGCGTACCAGGGCTTGACGTGATGTCGGCGTGGGACGCGGGGATCGAAGTCGGGGCTCGCGGCCTGGACAACCTTCAGAACTCCAAACTGCTCGTGCTCGTGGATGGGCATCGGGCCAACAATGATTTTTCCGGATCGATGCGGTGGAAGGGCTTCCCCATCTTCCTCGAGAACGTGAAACGAATCGAGATCAGTCTGTCGCCGCTCTCGGCACTCTATGGAGCGAATTCGTTTGCGGGGATGATCAACATCATCACGAAACCTGCCGAGGAGATGCTGGGTGTGAGGGCCGCCCTGCATGCCGGCGAGAAGGAATATCAGCAATACCATCTCCGATATGGCATGTCTGCCGGCAAACTGGCCTTCACGGCCACGGCCGGATGGGGACAGACGGAGGGCTGGGGCAACCGGGACGCGTCCAAGGTCAGCGAGCCGGTGCTCCCCGTCAGTGGAATGCCCCCGGGCACGACAGCGAAGCTCAAGGACTGGTGGCAGCTCTCGAAGGCCGACGCCCGGATGGAGTACCGGATTTCGGACTTAACCCTCCTTGGGGTCTGGGCTGGCGCCGCCTTCGGGCACGAAGCGCTCCCCGATCTGCTCACGGGCAGGCGAAAAGCGGCCGATTCGCACCTGCCCACGCGAAACGGCTTCGGCCACATCCAGTACAGACGGACATCGAGTGCCGGGGATGAGCTGCGAATGGATCTCTCTTTCTCAGCCTGGCGTGATGCTGGCGGCGGGATGCCGTTTGTCACTAGGCGGGGCACAGCGGAAGTGCAGTACACTCGCGCAATCGGCTCGAAGCATCGGCTGGTATCCGGCGTTTTCGGAGAGAAGCTGAGCGGCCGGTCCTCGTATCTTGGAGAAGAAAACCCCGAGGACGATCTATACGGTTTCTATATCCAGGACAAGCTGACGCCGAACGACAAAGTTGCCTTCACCGGAGGTCTGAGATACGACAAGCACAGCGATCTCGAAGGAATTCTGTCTCCGAGGATCGCGATGGTCTGGAGCCTGACCGGGAGCCAGCGAATCCGGCTCGGGCTAGGCACCGCATTCCGAAAGCCGTCTTTCCTCGAGACCTACGCCCGACAAGCAGACGGGACGACGCCCGAAACTTCATCGGTGATCCTCGGCGTCCTCGAGATCCCAGGCGGAAGGCGCAAACCGGAGAGGTTGACATCGTTCGATGCAGACTACCAGGCGGCACTCGGGGGGCATTTCATCACGAAACTCGATCTCTTCTACAATCGCATCAAAGACACGATCATCCTCAAGAAAGTCGAGCCCTTTCCGCCGTACAAGTGGGCCGTCGTCTACGACAATCTCCAGAGCCTGAATATCAAAGGCCTGGAAGTGGAGCTCCGTTGGCTGATAGGCCGGAACCTGCAATCCTTCGCGAACTACTCATACCAGGACATCGACTACACTTCGCCGACGACCTCGGAGAAACTGAGCGTCCCCAAAGTCAAGTGGAACATCGGCATGCTCTCCACATCCGATCGCGGTCTTTCCGGCAGCTTCGTCATCCACCATGTCGGAGCGAAGAAAGCGCAGTTTGGACATCCGGATCCTGATCTTGACTACCAGTTCATGCGGATCCCTGCCTACACGACCGTGGACCTGAATGTCACATACAGGAGGAGAATTGGAGGAGGCGAGGTGGAGCTTGGGTTGACGGGACTGAATGTATTCGATCGATCTCACATGGAATTCCCAATCTGGGACGGAAACCCGGCTTATTTCGGATTTGATCCGGACCCTGCGAAAAACCTGACCGACGCCCAGAAGCGCATGTACGAAAACAGGAATGCGCTCAATGACCGCCGCGTGCTGGCGCGACTCGCATACCGGTTCTGACGCAGCAGCCCTGAGCACAAGCAGTCCCGGCGACGGCAGGCCGGCGCCTAATCGTCCTGGCCGCGCTCCTCGCTCTCAGTTTCGCGGGTCGACGCCCCCGGGCCGTCTGCCGGCTTGCTCAGCACCTGGTGAACAGCGCGCGACAGACGTTCCAGAGAGTACGGCTTCTCGATGAATCCGAGCGCGCCCTGGGTGATCGCCTCGTCAACTCGTTCATCCTTGCTGTAGCCGGAGGCGAGTAACACTCTGGCATCCGGCTCGATATTTCTGATCACCAGAAAGGCTTCGATTCCTGACATTTTCGGCATGACCAGGTCGAGGATCACGAGGTCGATCTGGCGCCGGTTGGCTCTGAAGGTCTCGACGCCAGCCTGCCCGTCCTCGGAAAGGAGGACCTGGTAGCCGCACTCCTCGAGTGCATCGCGGGCGAAATCGCGCATCAGGGGCTCGTCATCGACGACGAGAATCGTGCCCTGCCCTCTCCACACACCCTTTGCCACATCGGTTCGCGCCTTCAGCAGCGCCTCGGGTGCGAGCGCGGGGAGAAACACATCGAAGGTTGTGCCCTTCCCGACCTCAGCGCTGAGGTCGATGAACCCTTTGTGCTCCTGGACGATGTTGTACGTCATGGTGAGCCCGAGACCCGTTCCCGTCCCCTTTACCTTGGTCGTGAAGAACGCGTCGAAGATCCTCGCCATGGTCTTGGTGTCCATTCCCACTCCGGTGTCCGTGACCGACAGATTCCAGTAGGTCTGCGGCAGAGCTCCGGGGTGGAACTCGAGGAAGTATTTGTCAGGGAGGACTTTTCTCAAGGCCACGCTCAGCTTCCCACCCCAGTGCTCACCATCTCTTCGCATGATCGTCATGGCGTGGGACGCGTTGACGCAGAGGTTGAGCAGGACCTGCTCGATCTGGGTCGGATCGGCGCTCACGCACGCGGGCTCGGTGGATCGCACCACCTCCATCTCAATTGACTTGTCGAAAGTGTTCCGGCAGATCGTCATGACGTGTTTCACGGCCTGATTCAGGTCGATGGCCACGACCGACAGGTCGCGTTTCCTGCCGAGCGCGAGGAGCTGGTGGACCAGGTCGGCGGCGCGACTCGCCGACTCCCCGATCGCTGCCAGATAGCGCTCGAGCTCCGGCCTGCTCAGCGACCCCGAGGTCTGGAGCTTGTATCGCATCAGGGAGACTGCACCGATGATTCCGCCGAGAACGTTGTTGAAGTCGTGCGCGAGCCCCCCGGCCAGGGTGCCGATCGTCTCCATCTTCTGCGCCTGCCTGAGCTGCTGCTCCTTGGCCTCGACCTCCGTCACGTTGTCGGCCATGATGACAATGCCGCTGTGCTCGGCGGCGACCAGGGGGAACAGGGACACGTTCAGATAGCAACGGCCGTCACAGACCTGGAAAACCTCCTTGTAGAAATCCATGCTATGCCTGGACTCGAGGATGGTACCGATGTACTGCCGGTACTTCGCGAAAGCCGGTACGGCATCCCAGAGCTTCTGCCCGATCACAGCCTCAGGCGGGAGGCCGGTGAGACGGGTGGCGGCTTGGTTCCACTGAGTCACATGCCCGTCGGTATCGATCGCGATCAACAGCGACGGCATGGAATCGATGACGTTGGTCAGGAATGCCTGCGCGCGTTTCAACTCACCCTCGATCCCGCTCCGTTCGCGGTCCCGCCGGTCGATCTGGGTGAGCATCTCGTTGAGGCCATCGGAGAGAGCTCCGATCTCGTCTTGGCTGCTCTTCTTCACGCGAATCGCGTAGTCGCCTTTTGCGGACACCGTTTTCGCGACCGACGCCAGGTGCAGAATCGGCCTGGAGACGATCCGCTGAAGGAAGTAGGCAAGCAGCAGTGAGACGGCGATCAAGCCGGGGAGCAGCGAGAGGATCAGGAGCTGGCGGTCTCTGACCTTGCTCTCCATCTGCTTTGTGGAGGTGCGCATGTAAATCGTCCCGTACTGCTTCTCCTGCCAGATGATCGGGCGGATCATGTGGAGGTACCCGCCGGTGAAGTAGTGCACGGGACGAACATCGACGGGCGGGGTGCTGAAATCCTCCGGCCGTCGGTCGAAGGTGACGAAGAGCCGTCCACGGGAATCGTAGACATACACGTTGGAGATCGCGGGCAGGGAATGAAGCTTCGAGAGCGTGTCTTTGGCCGCTGTAGCGTCGCCGAAGGAAAGCTCGCCGATGATACTGTACCCGGTCACGTCAGAGAGAACCTCGGCCGCGGCTACCATGTCGCGTTTGTAGGTTCGGATATCGTGGATGATGATCATCGTCGACCCGATTCCGACGGTCACCGCACTGGTGAGCAGGATGATACCGATGAGCTTATTTCTGATGGACAGATCGGCAGGGAATCTCATCGACTCTTGCCCTCCCCATCGTCGAAAACCTTGGCGAGCTTGAGGAGCTTGGCACTGATGCGCAGCCCGCTGTCCCTGGCACCAGGCAGGCACACTTCGAAACGATAGTAATTCTCAAAGCGGTACAGATTGATGTGCACGCCGAGTCGAGCGTAGCCGGTGGTGTTGCCGACCGTGAGAATCGGCTTGTGCATTGTCATGGAGACGATGCGCGGGACAGCTTCCTTTTCGGAGCTGCTGATGAAGAGAAGGTCGCAGTCACCTACGTCCTTCACGCCTGCGATCTTCCGCACGATCACAGGACGACCGCGGATGCGCCTGGCAGGTGCGAGCTTCCCGAGACTGTGGAGGATCGGGTCGTCACCGATGACGCCGACCCGGAATGCGCCGGCTTCGTCAGGCTTGTCCGGGGGTACGGGCCACTCGACAAACTCGGGGAACGTGAGCACGAACTCGGCTCTCAGCTCGTTCGCGGACGACTGCTCATCGGCCCACAGGACGGTGCCCGAAGACAGCACGAGCAGCAGGGCTAATGCCGCCTGTGATGGCGTCACGGCACACACACCTCTGTGCACTGTGAGGTCAGGGCGCGGACTTGTTGATTGTTGCGGACAGCCAATTCGTCACCTACGTTACGCCACGACAGCGACCGAGTCAACCACCTTCGTGACGCCCTCAGGGCTGCAGCAAAGTCGAGGCGCCGACTCGGGCGAGGCCGTTCCGTACGAAACCGCAGATGGCGCAGATCTCCGC
>JACPPM010000312.1 GCA_016191015.1 Acidobacteriota bacterium
CGCAGATGCGACGCTCGTCGTGGCACCGAAGGGGTCGAGATTTGTTTCTGTCAAGAGATGCTTGACCTTGTTGACTCGTGTGTGGGACGGCTTTCATAAGCGACCCGAGCACGCCGCGCCAGGCGATTGACCGAGCAGTTTCCGGTTTTTGAATTTTGAATTTTGAATTTTGAATTGCCCAAATCCGCGGCTTAGCCGCGGATTTGGGTTGCGCAGCGGCTCTTGATTGGGCGGTAGCGTTTTGCTACTCTTGAGACATGGGTCAACCAGTCAAGGTCTCCGACGGCATGATTCTCGATGCGCGACTGATGGCCGAAGCCGCGCACAGGTCCATTGCGGGCCAGATTGAACACTGGGCCATGCTTGGGCGCGCCATGGAGCGTGTTCTTCGGGGTGACCAAATCATCGCGCTGTGCAGGGAGGGTGCTCTGCGACCACTCTCGGCACTCGTCGAGTCGGTCGATTCCCGAATCGGGCACCGGCGGGTCGCTGACTATCTGACGACGCTGCCGTATCCGCACTACGAGCCAGCCGATCGTCCGGGGTTCTTGGTCAGGATCGATCGGGACGGTACACGTACGATAGGGCGCTTTGTCAATCGGCAGTTTCAGCCGTCAAAGAAAGCGAGACGGTGAACCCGGCCCGCAAATCCGCCGAAGATCCGGGCAAGCATCCGTGGAGGCGGTGGTTCGACAGCCGCCCCATTCTGATCGCACTCGCCGGACCAAATGGCGCCGGGAAGACGACGTTCTTCGAGGCGCATCTGAGGCCGAGTGGCCTCCGTCTTCTGAACGCGGATGCGTTGGCGAGAGAATTGGATATCGACGCCTACGATGCAGCCCGGGTTGTGACGCAGTTACGCCTGGAATTCGTCAGACTGCGTGAAAGCTTCGTTTTCGAGACGGTTTTTTCTGACCCTGTGGGGGACAAGCTGAGTTTCCTCACGAACACCGTGGGTGCGGGTTACACAGTGGTTCTTTGCTTCATCGGTCTAGCGAGTGTCGAGCAGTCAGAAGAACGGGTGGCCATTCGCGTATCCCAGGGCGGGCATGACGTGCCGACTCAGAAACTCGCTGAACGCCTCCCTCGGATCCTGGCCAACCTCAAGGCGGCGATCCGCGCCCTTCCTCACGTCGTGGTGTTCGACAACGCTGATCTGCGAACGCCTTTCCGGCGGGTCGCCGTCTTTGAGAACGGGCAGCCGATGCTCCTCCGTCGACCAGTCCCGCCGTGGCTCAAATCCTGTCTCGACTCACGGGGCTCGAAAGGGGAGCGTAAGCCCTGAGCGCCGCGAAGGCGCGCGAGGCCTCCGCAGTACCGACCCGGTCACCGAGATAGCTCGAAAGCACCGAGGGCCCGGTCAGGTTCCCGGATGTCATGATGCTCATGACCGCCGATCTACCAACCACCCGGTCGCCACCGTGTCGTGGGTTCGGTTCCCAGGGGGCTACTCCACGAGCTCGCTCACGGGCACCAGCCTGACGCCATACCGGTTCGCTTTCCAGAGGTTGGTGCGCAGGGCTTCGTAGGTGATCGGGTTCAGGTGACCGATGGCGATCGCGGTGCCTTCGCGCCTGGCCGTAGCCAGGAGCTCCTCGATCATCTTGTCCACGTAGTAGGGGTCGAAGACGTCGTCGAGGAAGACGTTGCGACTCGCCGTGCGCAGGCCCAGCCGCCTGGCCATGTTGTAGGCGACGCTGGTGGCCGTCGTGCGACTGTCGAGGAAGAACAGCCCTCTCTCCTTGACCGTGCGGAGTACCATGCCGATCAGGATCGGGTCGGTTGTGATGCGGCTGCCCATGTGGTTGTTCAACCCGATTGCATACGGCACCTCAGCGATGGCGTTCAGCGTCGAGGCGCGTACGTCTTCGGGGTCCATCGATCGCAGGATTGCCCCGGGGCCGGGATCCTCCTTCGGGTATTCACGCGGCTCCATCGGCATGTGGACCATGACCTCTCGACCGGCGGCGTGCGCCTCCTCGGCCGACGCGACCGATTCGGAGAGGAACGGGAGGACGGAGAAAGCGAGGGGCGCATCGAGAGCGATGAACTTCCTCGCCAGCTCCAGATCGTATCCGACGTCGTCGATAACGATCGCCACGCGATAGGGCAGCTCCGGTACTCCCGCCTGCCTCGTCCCCAGGATCTCCTCGGGCTCGAGCCTCCGTCGCTCGACCGTGACCAGGAGGCTGTGGCTGACGCGTCCGTCCTGGGACAGCTCCAGATAGAGGTAGTCTCCCCACTGCCGCGATTCGATGCGACGCGATTTGGCTCGGAAGCCGGCCGTTGAGCTGAGCGCTTCCACCTTCTTCGAAAGCTCGGAGAGCGACAGTCCGCCACGCCAGCTAATCCGCCAGTGGATCTTTTCGTAGCGGCCATCCCGGTCAGCCATCCCGATACGACGCTCGGAGACGTCCGATTCCCTGACGCCGGCTCGGTCCTTGAGGAACGCGACGAGCGCGGCGTTCAGGGAGCGCTGCCCGTTAAGGAAGTAGTCGCCGGGAAACAGTCGGGCAAAGAGGGCTGAGTGCCGGCCGACAGCGAAGAGCTCGTGGTCATGGTAGAGGTAGACGCTGGCAACGGCGAGAGCGATGAGAAGCGAAAAGGCCAGGACGGAGCGGAGGCCGAGCCCTGAGCGGCGCTGACGCCGCTGGACGCGTCTGGTCACCGGCCGGCGCGCTGGAATCCCCTTCGATCTCTTCACGACGGCGAGTGCCGGTGGCTGAGCGGCGTCATGACCGGCGGAACGCTACTCTCAGTCGACCAGCAGATAGTCGATGGCCGCGTCCATGACGGGGTCCGCACTCTCTCCGCTCCCGGTTCCTTCCGCCTCTTGCACGACGTCCGGGTCGACGCCCTTGCCCGTGACGACCTTGCCGTCGGGTGCCGCCCAGTCGTAGATCGACAAAACGAGGCCTCCGCCGCCGGACAGGCGGAAGAGCTTCTGCTCGCGCGCCAACCCGTAGGTGCGGCCTCCGAATATCCGCGCGGCGCCACGGGACTTGAGCGAGGCGGCGACGATCTCCGCGGCGCCTGTCGTCGAGGAGCTCACGAGGACGGCCAGGCGCGGCGCGGCGATGAACGATGACTCCGCGCAGGAGAAGACCTCCTCCTTGTACGCACGGCCCTTTCGTCGCGCAACCTCTCCGCCCTTCACAACCGTCGACACGATCCCGATGGCTTCCTTGAAATCATTCCCGCCACATCCGCGCAGGTCGAGGACGATGTGGGAATCCGGTGTCGATTTCGAGGCCCTCAGCGCTCTCTGCATCACAGCGGCGGCGCCTTTTCTGATCCACCGGAATTGGACAACCGTTGTTCCGTCCTTGCCTGTTTCCACAGATGCCGGCGCGCCGGCCACCAGATCGGTTTTCTTGAGGGTCAGGGTAATCGGGTCCGCCCTCCAACTCTCGCGGACAATCGCCAGCTCGCAGGTCGGTTTCGACAGCATCGCTGCGTAGATATGGTAGAGCCCCATATCGCGCGTGGATATGCGGTCGACCGCGCGGACGTAGTCGCCACGCTTCAGCCCCGCGGTCTCGGCTGCACTCCCGGGCTCGACCTGCAGAACGACCCCGTACCCGTAACGTTTGGACAAGGCGAAGGGCAACTTCTCGATGGCCGCAGCCGTCGGACCGTATGCGGCCACTTCGCCGCTTTCCAGGTAGTCGCACATGGGATCGAGTCCCTCGAGGAAGCCGGCGATCGCCCCCTCCATCGCTTCTTTCTCATCGACCTCTTCCACGTAGTCGCCCGAAACATAGCTCACAACCTGGCCGAAGATCGCGAGAGGCTGGAAAGGGGCCTTGGATTCGAGCCGCGTGGCCACGAAGTTCCCCGTCGCGAAGAACCCGACGATGGCCATCGACACGGCCAGCAACACCTTCTGTCTTCTATCCAGCACTCTTCCTCCTCTCCAGCCACTCCACAGGGTTGAGAGGCTGGTCACCATGGCGGAGCTCGAAATAAAGATACGCGCCCTTCAGCGACGCCGAATCCCCTACGAATCCGATGACCTGCGCCGGCGCGACCATGTCACCCAGCGCGACACCGATTCGCGAAAGGTGGGCGTACAAAGAGAAAAACTTGTCGCCATGCTCGAGGATCACCAGGTTGCCGTATCCTCGGAACCAGTCGGCAAAGACGACCTTGCCGCCGAAGACCGCGCTGACCGGATCCCCGAACAGGGCCTCGATATCGAGACCGTTCTGGACGGTGATCGTATTGAACTGCGGGTGCTTGTGGAGACCGAAGCCGAGGCTCACCTTCCCCGCGTGCGGCCACTTGATCGCCCCCTTGAACTTGGAAATGCTCAACTGCCCGACCGTCGGGGGGAGCTCATTGAGGAGCTTCCTCAGCTGCTGCGCGGAGGCTTCGAGATCGGCCAACATCTGCAGGTGCCGCCACTTCTCCCGTCTGATCTCCCCGATCGCCTCTTGTTTGCGGCGCCGCTCCGCGTCCAGCTCACCTCGCTTCGCCTGGTTCGCCTGCTGGAGCTGCGTCAGCTCAGTAGCCTTGCCCTGCAACGCGGTGCGTTCACCCTCAAGTGCCGCGAACGCGGCCTGGTATGCCTCGACCTTCTCCCGATCCGATTCCACCATCTTCGAGACGTACACATAGGCGCGGGCGAGGTTGGTCGCGTCGTCGACGGAAAGAAGGAGCCGGGCGTAGCTGAGCTCCCCCATCTTGTATAGGACGACCAGCCTCTCCTTGAGGGCGGTCTTCTTCTCATCGAAATCGGCCTGCAGAGCCGCCATCCTTCGCTCGGCATCATCAACCTTGACCTGCTGCGCGGCCACCTCGCGGTCAAGGATTACGATCTGCTCAGCGAGCAACGCAACCAGATGGTCAATCTGCTCGATCTGTGTGAGCTCCGATTTCTCTCGCTCGACCTGGTCTGAAATGGCAGCCCGAACATCCGCGATCTTCCCTTCGATTGTCTGCAGCCGCTTGCGATCGTCCTGCTGCTCGGCCTCACCCCTCGCCGCCACGGTCAGAGCCAGGAGGAGCGGGAGTAGTGCACGCGGAGACGCCGGTCGGACCGAGGCACGCGCACGGCAAACCCGCCCCACCCCCGCAGGCCGATCGATCATCTTCCCCGCCACGTCAGGCCAGCCCTCCCTCCGCCTAAAACCTAGATACTACCATATCCGCTGATACGCCCGTCCACGCCGCGGCGACTGGCACGGCGCCCCCATGTTCCTGAGATTCGGAGTAGACGCACACGGGCATGATCGTAACGTCATCCTTCCGCCCGGCTGTGCCGAGCCTCAGGATGACATGCTGGCTGTCCTGCGGCCAAGTGTACTCCGAATCTCAGCACGTTCACTCAGTGTTGACCCACCGAAGCGCGTCGGGTAAGATGGTGCGCCTCTGAGGTGAGCGTAGCTCAATCTGGCAGAGCGCCGGACTGTGGATCCGGTTGTTGGGGGTTCAATTCCCCTCGCTCACCCCACCTCAAGCCTTCAGCGGTTAGCTGTTAGCCGCTAGCCCCGAAAGCAAAGGGCGGTCGGGAGTTGTGCTTGAGGGGAGTCTGGTCCGGGCGCCCCGCAGAGCGCGGAGCGCGCCGGACAATCGTCTGTGATCGCTCTCGGTTGGGAGCGGCGTTCTAGTGCGCGCCCCAGCGGACGAAGAAGATGATCAGGTTGATCAGGAGGACGTAGATGGCGAGCGACTCGATGAGGACCAGGCCGAAGATGAGGGCGAAGCGGATCTGCGCGGAGGCGCCGGGGTTGCGGGCGATTCCGTCGCACGCGGCGCTGACGGCCTTGCCTTGAGAGAGCGCGCAGAGTGCTGCGGCGAATCCGAGACTGAATGCACCCGCGATGATCGACCACTTATGGTACTCGACACTCGACGCCGCGGAAGCAGTTCCACCCTCCTGGGCGAAAACCGGAGCGGCGATTGTCAAGAGCATGACACCCAAAACAGCGACTAATGCGACCCTTTGTCTCAAGAAACTCCTCCTTTTGAGAGCTATCTTCAATGGCTATGTGCTTCGGTATGTTCTTCTTCAGCGGCGATCGCGCCGCCGATATAGATGCAGGAAAGCATGACGAAAACGAACGTCTGCACGATCGAGGTGAACAGGGCCATGAACTGCATAGGTAAGGGGACGAAAAGAGGCACGAGGCTAAAAAGTATCAGAATCACCAGGTCTTCACCGAATATATTTCCGAAAAGACGGATCGAGAGTGAAATAATCCTGGAAAAATGGCTGATAATCTCAATCGGGACGACGATCGGCGCCAGAAGCGGGATCGGACCGAGGAAGTGTTTGAGGTAGTGCAGGATACCCTGCTCGCGAATTCCGGAAAAATGGTAGTAGACGAAAATCGTGAGCGCACACGCCACGGTCACGTTGAGATTGCTCGTCGGTGATGCGAACCCCGGTATGAGTCCGATGAGATTCGAGGTGAGGATGAACAGTCCCAGGGTGCCGATCACGGGAAGGTACCGCTTCCCTTTCTCGCCGATCACGTCGAGCAGAAGCCCCTGGAAGAAATCGACGATCAGCTCGATGATCTGCTGCCCCGGCCCCGGGATCAGGCGATAGCGATTTCGCATGAACGCGGAGACGCCCACAAGCAACGCCGCCACGATGATCGCCATGGCGACATGGTTGGGGATCGGCCGCTCGTGATTGAGGTGGATGCCCAGGAGGTTCCCGATCCAGAGAGCCGCGGGACCGAGGGCCCAGTTGAAAAGATCGGCGAAAAAGATCCGATGTTCTAGCTCTTCCATCCCACTAACAGTCCTGTCACGGCGCCCGGGATTATCATCGAAACACCCACGATGACGCCCACCGGGCTCAGTTTCAAAACCGCAATCATACCAAACAGGGCAGCGCCCATCAACAGGAATCTAAGCGCGAACAGAGCGCCGCTGCCGCCTCCTTGCGGGTCGCCTGCTAACCTATTGACCTGCCGAACGATGAAAACATAGTTGACCAGGGCCGCGACGGCTCCGCACACAGTTCCGACGGCAACTCCAGGGCCAGCCAGCACGGCCCCGAGAGCCGCGGCCATCAACGCGGTGCCGCCGGTCGCCCAGATCGTCGCGCGGAGATGAGGTTCCACCGTTCAATCGTCGTTACTGTCGAACTTCGAGACGACCCGGAACAGATTCACAAACCCGGCGGCGATGCCGAGCAGCGCGAACAGCATCAGGAGCCATGGTTGAGTTCCGATCCACCGGTCGAGGAAATATCCGATCGCGATGCCGACGCCGATCGAGCTCGGGAACATCAGCCCCACGGTTGAAAGCAGCGACAGCTTCCGGTACTGCGCCGCCTTTCTTTCGCGTTCCTCCCGATCCGTCATGGTCGCTATGAGACAGGAAACCGACTCGATACGTCAAATGGCTGCCCGGGGCGCGAACTCGATCACGCCGTCCGATGAGGCAGACCGAGCAGCACGTGGAGAGCGCTGTCCAGCTGCGCCAAGGCCCGCCGGGCCTTTTCTCCCAGAGGGCCCGACAGGTCGAGCCGAATTCGTTCTCTCACGCATGCCCGGTCGACGGCGTCGCGGGGCGAATCAAAGCCAGCGACGGGGTCGTCGACGGAATCCATGATGGCCCGGAGCGCGGCCATTGGGATCCGATGCGCCTCGGCAACCCGAGCGACCGCCCCGCTTTCCATATCCACGCACAGGGCTCCTGATGACCGGCCGATCTCGAGGCGCTCCTCTCTGGCGCTCACTGTCCGCGGCGAGCAGTAGATGGGACCGCGCCGTGCGACAATACCGGGAGTTTCGAGATGCCTCGCCGGAAACCGGGTCTCGCCGAACACGACCTCCGAGGCGATGACCAGGTGGCCGGTGGCGAGCGATTCATCGAGCGAGCCGGAGAGCCCCACGCTCAGGATGAGCCCCGGTGCATGTCCCGCCTGAAGCTCCTGCTCGAGGCGCTCCTGCACGCCGTGAATCCCAACCCCGACCAGACAGACGCGCGCCCGCTCCATGATCCCCGCAACCTCCGATCGCAAGGCAGCGACGACGAGGACGTCGCAGTTCAAAGTTCCAAGTTCAAAGTTCAACGAACCGGATCGTCGAGCACTCGAAGTCCTCGACTTGGAACTGGAGCTCATCTGTCCGGCGACCCACGCCACCGGCAGCGGACACCCAAACACTCACTGATCTGGCTCGGCTGCCTTGAACTTTGAACTTTGAACTTTGAACTCTGAACGTTGGGCGCCGCGGGCATTGCCGATCCGGGATCCCTGCTAGTCGCCCACCCTGGCCGTCTTCTCATCCAATGACGCCTGCGCAGCGGCGAGCCTCGCGATCGCGACCCGATACGGGGATGCGCTGACGTAGTCGAGGCCGGCCTTGTGGAAGAAGTGCACGGACGCGGGGTCGCCACCGTGCTCGCCGCAGATCCCGATTTTCAGCCCTGGGCGCGCGGAGCGTCCTTTCTCGACACCCATTCTGACGAGTGCTCCAACGCCTTCGGTATCGATCGACTGGAATGGATCCCTTTCGAGGATCTTGTTCTTGTCGTCGAGGTAAAAAGTCAGGATCTTGCCGACGTCGTCGCGCGAGAAGGCATAGGTCATCTGTGTGAGGTCGTTCGTGCCGAACGAGAAGAACTGCGCCTCCTTTGCGATCTGATCGGCCGTGACGGCCGCTCTCGGGACCTCGATCATGGTCCCCACGGTGTACTCGATCGTGCATCCCTCCTTCTCCATGACCTCCTGGGCCACCCGAGCCACGATCTCTTTCTGTGCGCGGAGCTCCTTGACGTTTGAGACCAAGGGGATCATGACTTCCGGGAAGACGGTGCCGCCTTCCTTCGCCACCTGGCACGCGGCCTCAAAAATGGCGCGGACCTGCATCTCGGTAATCTCGGGGTAGGTGATTCCCAGGCGGCAGCCCCGGTGCCCGAGCATCGGGTTGAACTCGTGCAGCTCTTCGACGCGCTGGAGCAGTCGCTGGAGCTTCTCGAGCTTCTTCCTGTTCTTCTTCTTGTCCTTCGTCTTCAGCACGGCGATCTTCACCATCAGATCCTCGCGCTTCGGGAGGAATTCGTGGAGCGGTGGGTCGAGGGTTCGGATGGTGACCGGGCGCCCCTTCATCTCCTTGAACAGCCCGTAGAAGTCCTCGCGTTGATGGGGAAGGAGCTCGTCCAGCGCCGCCCGCCGTTCGACCGGATCGTCCGCCAGAATCATTTTCTGCACGAGTGGCAAGCGGTCTTCGGCGAAGAACATGTGTTCGGTCCTGCAGAGCCCGATGCCCTCAGCGCCGAATGCCACCGCGACTCTGGCGTCGCGCGGGATGTCTGCGTTTGCGCGCACCTTCAGTCGACGTACCTCGTCGGCCCAGGACAGGATTTCGAAGAACGTGCTCGCGATCTCCGAATCCTCCTTCTTCTTCTTGCCGCTGACGACCTGCAGCACCTCCGACGGAGTCGTGGCGATCTTCGCGAGAAACACCTCACCGGTGCTTCCGTCGATCGAGACCCAGTCCCCCTTCTTCGCCTTCTTGCCGTTGACCGAGACCTTGCCGGCCTTCTCGTCGATCTTGAGGGCCGCGCAGCCCACAACGGACGGTTTCCCCATCTGGCGGCCGACGACGGCGGCGTGGGAGGTCATGCCGCCGGTGGCTGTGAGCACGCCCTGGGCAACCGACATCCCGTGGATGTCGTCCGGGCAGGTCTCCGAACGCACGAGCAGGACTTTCTCTTTCTTTCCCGCCCAGGCGACTGCCTCGTCGGCGGTGAAAACCAGTTTGCCGCTGGCGGCGCCGGGAGAGGCGGGAAGTCCCCGCGCGACGCTCTTGGTCTTCTTGCGGGCGTCGATGTCGAAAATTGGATGGAGGAGTTGATCGAGCGATGCTGGGTCGATCGTTCGGAGCGCCTCGGCCTTCGTGCAGATTCCTTCGCGCTGCATATCGATCGCCATCCGAACGGCGGCGAGCCCGGTGCGCTTGCCGTTGCGGGTCTGCAGCATGTAGAGCCTTTTCTCCTGGATCGTGAACTCGAAGTCCTGGACGTCCTTGTAGTGGCGCTCGAGGCGACTCGTGATATCCCTCAATTGCTTGTAGGCCTCGGGCAGAACCTCACCCAGCTTCGTGATGGGCATCGGCGTGCGAATGCCGGCCACGACGTCTTCGCCCTGTGCATTCGTCAGGAATTCTCCATAGAACTCGGGTTCTCCCGTGGAGGGATTGCGTGTGAAGCCGACCCCTGTCGCGGAGCTTTCTCCCATGTTGCCGAAGACCATGAGCTGGACGTTGACGGCGGTGCCGAGGTCGTGAGGGATTCCGTTGAGCTTTCGGTACGTGATCGCGCGCGGATTGTTCCAGGACTTGAAGACCGCATCGCGGGCCATTCTGAGCTGCGTGCTGGTATCCTGCGGGAAATCGTCGCCTGTCTCCCCGTTGACGACACCCTTGTAGGTGGCAATCAGCTCTTCGAGATGAGACTCCTGTAAATCAGCATCGCTCTTAGTCCTGGCTGATTGCTTGAGGGCTGTCAGTTCGTGCTCAAACTTCTCCTTCGGGATCTCGAGAACGACGTTGCCGAACATCTGAATGAAGCGGCGGTAGCAGTCGAGCGCGAAGCGGCGGTTGCCCGTCTTGCGAGCGAGCGTATCGACGGTCGCATCGTTGAGACCAAGGTTCAGAATCGTGTCCATCATCCCGGGCATCGAGAACTTGGCGCCGGACCGGACCGAGATAAGGAGAGGATTCTCGGTGGAACCGAGCTGCTGTCCTGTGAGTGCCTGGAGGGCATTCAGACTCTGCTCCATCTGTTCATCCACCTCTGTCGGCACCTTGCCACCATTCTCGTAGTAGGCGGTGCACGCTTCTGTCGATATCGTGAATCCGGGCGGCACCGGGAGGCCGACATTCGTCATCTCTGCGAGACCCGCCCCCTTCCCACCCAGGAGGCCTTTCATGTCCTTCGAACCGTCCGCCTTGCCGTTCCCGAAAAAGTAAACGTACCTGGCGCTCATGCCTTCTCCTTTCGCCGGGATGAATGCGTCACTATAGTCGAGGATTTGGTCCAATGTCCAAGGTCCAACGCGCCCGCCCAGGGCTGCGGCAAAGTCGAGGCGCCGACTCGCGCGAGGCGGTTCCGTGCGGAACCGCAAATGACGCAGATTTCCGAGCAGATGACGCAGATTCTTCCAGCATTCAACCGACGAGCAACTTGCTCCTCACTCTCGGGTCGGCGCGAAGCAATCGGCGACATCTGCGAGTCAATCTGTGAAATCTGCGGTTTCCGCGTCTTTGCCGTAGCCTTGCGCGCCCGCCCGGTCAACCCCGATCGTGGGTCGCGCGACGACGTCCGCGACCCTCTCGGGTCGGTCCGGTCCTTCGCTGCTGCCATCCATGACGACGTTCGAGCC
>JACPPM010000313.1 GCA_016191015.1 Acidobacteriota bacterium
CGTCAAAGTACCGAGCTAACCGCAGATTTCGCGGATTCTTCACGCAGATTCCGCCGATGGTTTCGCGAGGCCGGTGGAATTCGCTTTGAGGGGCGCTCTGCGATGAGAAATGATCCCATCTGTGTAATCCCTCCGGAAATCTGCGTCATCTGCGGTTTCCTCCGATCGACTTCACCCGGACTTCGCGGTGCGACTTTGACGTTCCCCTGACCAGCACCCCGGGACATCGGCAAAGTCGAAGTGCCGATTCGGGCGAGTCCGTTCCGTACCAAACCGCAGATGGCCAACATCCCCGTGCGGAATCAGCGGTTTCTTCCAGCATTCAAGCGACGAGCAACTTCCTCCTCACTCTCGGGCCGGCACGAAGCTCTCTGCGACATCTGCGGGTCAATCTGCGGAATCGGCGGTTTCCGGAACTCCGCCGTGGCCTTGGCGGACTGCGATCGGGCGGTTCGAAATCGCGCTCCCCGCCAGCCCGCTGGCTGATCGTGACGCTCGCCTACTCGAGCACGAGCTCGACGTGTGTGGAGGCCGAGGCAACGGTGACCTTCTGCTTCGCGGACCCGATACCGCGCTTCTTGGCGCGAAGTGTGTATGATCCTGCGGGGATGCTTTCCAGGCTATATGCGCCCTTGCACGAGGAGCTCGTCTTCCAGGTATTCCCGCCACCCGCAAGCTTGATGCGCGCAGCGCTCACAGGAGCGCCCCGCTTGTCAGCAACCGTTCCGTAGACCCGGCCGCTATCTTCGATCTCGTAGAGCCAGATCCCGGCATCCCCGGCGCCCAAATCCTGTCCCGTGCTTTGCCCTGAAAAAACCCTGCTCCGCAAGACTTCCAGCGACGGCCGCACCTCACCTCCGCCCGGACCCCACACCGTGCTCCTCACCTCCTCGGCGTGCACCAGCTCGAAGTTGGCGTCGAACATCTTGATCCAGGCTCTTTGCTCCCCCGTGGGCGGAAGGCCGACCGCCTGCTTGTAAGCGGCATAGAAATACCGCCCGTCTGTCTTCAGCCCGGCGACGTAGTTCTCTCTGTCATCGGGCTCGGCTGAGATCGTGACGACGTCTCGGTCGGGATCGTAAGTCCAACTCTGAGTAAGCCGGACCAAGATAATATCCGAAGGGGCACCGTCGTCATTGCCCTCGGACACGGCGTGGTCCGACACGGTGGTGGCGAGAGCGATGAGAATGCGCTCGCCGTCGAAAAGCAGGCTGGCGACGCGGGCCCGTCCGTCCGCGACCTCAGAGAGGTCCAGGTCGAACGTGCCAATCACCGAGAGATCGTCCTTGCTGAGCGCGCGCACCCGGTACACGGTCCGGCCCGATGTCGACAGAGAGTACTTGAGGCGCGTGATGACGTAAAGGCTCCCCGGTCCGACCAAAGGAGCCGGGTCATCAAGCAGCTCGTCTCCATCCTGCAGCTCCGCCATCGACCGGCTGGTCGCGAGGGGTGTCGACGAACCGGCCATGCGGGCGAAGTCGTCATCCAGCGCGTACTTCGCTCCCCAGAGATACGTGATTCCCGACGACGAGGATGTTGGCTTGTGCGTCTCGTAGAACGCGTAGAGATTCTGTCCTTCCGATGCAATCCGGATGTCGGTCGGGCCGCCGTATTCAGTGGAGGACCAGACGAGAGTCTTCGCCGCGAGCACACTGTCAAGCCCGGCGTCATAGATCTTCACCTCGAACGTCCGGCTGTTTCCCGGGGAGATGTGCCCGAGATAGACGACGAACGCTCGCGAATCCGTTGCCACGACCTCGGGCCGGGCCGACCCCCCTTCGTCTCCCGATGTAACGGCAACGGTCCTGAGCAGGCTGAGCCTGGGTATGTCAGATTGCGCGGCGGCAGGGTATGCCACGGCCACGCCCAAAAACCCGAGTGGGGCCCACCGCATCAGATGCAGGTGGGATCTCATCAGAAGACCGATTCGTTCACTGGGTTGCAGCGCTTCGGAGACGCTTCATGATCATTTCTACGGCTTCGTTCGGCAGAACGACAGGGGAAATCTCAAGCTCCTTGTAGTACGGCCTATAGGGTCCAAGCTTCCTTTCGAATTCAGCTTCATCTTCCGTTTCCCAAATGCTATACCCGACTGTAGGATCATTCCTCAAGCAGAATATCCATCGTATGCAGCTATTGTCGAATTCCCGGTTGGCAATCCTTCTTCCGAACTCAGCGATCCTGCCTAGATCCACTCTAATTTTCACCAAGAAGAACATCCTGATTCCTCCTCATCTGGGGGTTTCATCGGGCACGCATCAGTCCAGCCAGTCTTGTTCAGTCCGTGCCTTCGGTCAATGTCCCTGAGGACAATCCCGACAGTGTCCTCACGGACATGCGGAGCCCGCCGAAGTGAAATCGGCCGGGGCAAGCGAGCCGATCATCGGATCAGGCAAGGCTCGATTCCCAGAATCCCTCGAGGCGTCCGGAGGCCGTTGTGCGTCGCATGGAGATGACCGCGTTCTCACCGCGGAGGGACGTACGATCCGCGTCCAGCTTGGCGTGAGAGCATGGTGCGAGGATCACTGAAGCGACACCGGCGACGATCCGTGAGCTGTGGGATGCGTGTAATGAACGTTCATATCTCTGACTCTCCTTCCCGGCATGCTCAGGAGCGATGTGTCGAAGATCGGGGCACGAGCTGCTCCAGCGTGACGCCCGACCTTTGAGCCAGGGAGCATCCGAGAGCCGGATTGTACCGCGCCTTTCGGCAGCTTGAGATCAGAAGTAACTGCTCAGGTCAGGTAGAACCCACCACAAAATGCACAGAAGTCACGAAGGTTCAACAGCTCTTTTTCATCCATTCCTTTTGTGCCCTTTGCGCGTTCTGTGCCTTCTGTGGTCACCCTGCCTGATCAGTTACGATCAGAAGAAACCGGGAGCTGTTCGGCCAATCGTCGGCAACCGGTCGGGAATCAGCTGTGTCGCTTCGGCCCCAGGTGCACGAGGCCGCGCTGCACAGCAGCAAGGATGGCCTGGGTGCGGCTGGTCACTCCGAGCTTGCGCATGATGTTGTTCACGTGGGTCTTGACCGTGCCCTCACCCACCGGCAATTCCGCGGCGATCTCCTTATTGGACTTCCCGGATGCGATGAGTTGCAAGACGGCGAGCTCGCGCGGAGTCGGGTTCGATCCCGAGATGCGATCCGCGAGACGGGCGGCGACGCTCACCGGCAGGTATCGGTTCCCGCGCGAGACGGCCCGGACTGCACGGATCAGCTCTTCACGAGTCACATCCTTCTGAAGATAGGCGCGAGCCCCCTTCTGAAGGGCGCGGTAGATATCCTCATCTCCCCCGAACACGGATAACACGATCAATCCCGCGTCACGGTGCTCCTGCCGGATCGCCGCGACCACGTCCACACCGCTCATGTCCGGAAGTCGGAGATCCACGAGAGTGACGTCCGGTCGGACACGGCGATGCATCTCGATCGCCTCCCGCCCGTTTCTTGCCTCCGCCACGATCTGCATGTCCGGTTCTTGCGAGATCATCGCGACCAGCCCCTGGAGGACAACGGGGTGATCGTCGACAACCAGGATTCGCACGGGCTCGGCCGATATCACGTGATGCTCCTGGTCGCCGAGCGTCTCGGTGAGAACAATCGGCGTAGCCTTGAGGTGCCAGGGGCGATCGGAACGGAGATCGCAATTTCAGTCCCGCCCCCGGCACAGCTCGACACGCTCGTCCTCCCGCTTGACTCTTCGATCCTCTCACGCATCCCCTTCAGCCCGAAGCCGGAACCGCGCGAATCGAACCGATCCCGATCGCTGAATCCCCGCCCGTCGTCGCAAACACTGAGGACCACGCGATCGGCTGCGTAAGCGAGCTCGATGCGGATTTCGGTGGCACGCGCATGTTTCATCGCGTTCGTCGCGGCTTCCTGTGCGGCTCGCAACAGGCTGATGTCGATCTCCTCCGACAGGCCCACGGCGGCTCCCGTGACGCACACCTGAACCCGGGTGTTCGTCCCTTCTGCTATCCGTTTCGCCAGAACGGCCAGGGCACCGGGAAGATCAGACTCCTCGAGCGTGCGCGGGCGCAAAGCCCAGATCGATCGACGCGCCTCTTCAATCCCCTCCCGTGCCAGCGTGCACGCACGATCGACATAGGACCGCGCGGTTTCCGGGGATCCTCCGATGATGTGCTTTGCTGCCTCCAGGTGAGTCACCACGCCCGCTAGCTGCTGCCCCAGCGAATCGTGGATTTCGCGTGCGATCCGGTTGCGCTCGTTGAGCACAGCCACGCGGCTGGCCATCAGCTTGACGCGGAAGCGGTGGAACGTCCAGCCGAGCAACAGAGTCAGCAGCACGAGCGTCGCATAGAACCAATGAGTGTGGTAGAAACGCGGGGGCAGACGGAAGCCGTACCATGCGGGGTGGGTACTCCAGCCACCGTCCTGCCCGCGCGCGGCGACCTCGAACCGGTACTCTCCGGGCGGGATGTTCGTGTAGTAGGCCGCGCGCCGGGTTCCCGCTTCGATCCAGTCTGCGTCGAAGCCCAGGAGCCGGTACCGGAAAGCGATCTTCCGGGGCTAGCAGGCTGAGCGCCGTGAAGTGGAATTCAAGATTCCTGCTTCCCGGCGGAAATTCGGCGGTTTCATCCGGCCGGACGACGCAGGTTCTCCCCCATCGCCGCCTAGGACACCCGGCTTTTGCTCCGAACCATCGCAGCCATCACGTCGCGTGCCCTCCTCTGCCGTCCCGACTTGCCCTCCACCAGGGCCGGCCGCCGACGCATCCGCTCCGTCGGTTGCATGTGATAGGAGAAACCACAACCCTGTCAACCAGGTCCTGCAAGACCTGAATCCACACGTAAGGATGAGTCTCACCGGATGGTACTGCGTCGTGGCAACACCTCTCACCCAACGACTCCCTGCTCGGGCAGGACAGCGATGGAGAACGCCGTCGCTGGCAAATACCTGATCGCCTCCATCGATGCCGGAGATGCGGTCAGTGAGGAGAACGAATCCAACAGCGCCGTTGGTCAGCGGATTTCCAGGCAGGACGCCTCGCGGCCTATTCCTGCCAACCGGTCGTCAGCGAGGGCAGGGGGAACCGACATCCAACCCGCCAAGACGCGGACCCACCGCCCCGCACAAAAAGGCGAAGGAACCCGCGTGGTGGGTACTTGGGGTCCTGGTGACTTGGTGCCATTGCGGAAGCCGGATGCGAGGGGAGCGAGCCTCTCATTCGGGGGTGAGCCGTCGGAGAGCATGGTCTCATCGGCTCCAGCGCTGCCTCAAACGGCTCATCGAGCTCCCCCATCCGCCAGGACGCGGGCGGCGAGCATCGCGTAGAGGCTCGCATGCTGGAAGACCCGCTCGAGCTCCACGTACTCGTCGGGTCCGTGCGAGACCTCGAGCAGGCCCGGCCCGTAGGCGAAGGCGGGGATACCGCGCTGCGCGTACCAACGGGTCTCGAGGCTGCCCGGGCACATCTCGAAGTCGGGCCGTCTGCCCTCCACCTCTAAGGCAGTATCCGCCAGCGCCAGGGCAATCGGGTCACAATCGCTCCCACCCGCCGAGACGCTTTCCTGAATGACATCGACATCCAGAGCGACGCCGCGCTCGCGCACGCGGTCGAGCACCTCGAACAGGCGCGCCTTCTCCACGTCGATGTCCTCCTCGGGGTTGAAGCGCCGGTCGACGGTGAAGGTGACTCGGTCGGGCACGACATTGAAGTTAGTGCCCCCCTCGACGCGGCCGCCGAGCAGGAGGATCGAGCGGCGCGCCTCGTCGGGGCGCAGGCGGAAGGAGGTCGTGCGCGCCTCGACCTCGCGCTTGAGCTCCCGGAGGGCCGCCGCCGCATCCAGCATGCCCTCGAAGGCGTTGACGCCGCTGTGTTGGAGCCCAACGTGCGCCGGGACGCCTCGGACCGTGATGGCCACGGTCACGGCCCCGCGGTTGGCGTGCCACACCACGCCGCTCGTGGGCTCGGGCGTGAGCATCGCCACCGCATCCGTGCCGAGAAGACCGGCCTGGACCAGCCAAGCCGAGCCGCCCTGGCCGCCTGTCTCCTCATCAGGGACCAGGCACAGCTCCACCCGCCCCCGCAGTGGAACGTCGAGCTCCTGGAGGACGTGCACGGCGTAGATCATCGCAGCCAGACCGCACTTCATGTCTGACGAGCCGCGCCCGACGAGCCGCCCTCGCTCGACACGCGGTTGGAACTGTGCCGCGTGCTGGGCGGGCACCACGTCGTAGTGGCCGTGGAACACGACCGCGCGGCTGCCCTCGCCGTGACTGGCGAGGAGGCAACGGCGCGGCAGGCCGGCGTCGAAGCGCCCCGCGGCGGGCACGTCGACGACCCGGTGCGCGATGCCGAGATCTCCGAGCTGCGAGGCGAGCAGGTCGCAGCAGGGCAGGTACGCGCGGCCGGGCGGGTTCTCCGTCGGAATCGCCACGAGTGCCCGAGCCAGGTCGAGGATGTCCGCGCGGTGCGCACCCACGCGCTCCACAATCGCGGCCTTCAAGCTGTCCATGTGACCTCCTTCTATCCTACAGATCCCGGGTGCACATTCGCGCCGCAGATCACGATCCCGATCCGCTCGCCGGCTGCGGGCCGATAGGCGCCGCGCAGCAGCGCGGCCAGCGCGGCGGCGCCTCCGGGCTCCGCGACGACGCGCAGCTCCTCCCAAAGCACACGCTGTGTCGCCACCACGTCTTCGTCCTCGACGAGCACCACGCGGTCGATTGCCGCATCGAGTACGATGAAGGGGAGCCTGCCGACCCGCCGGGCGCCCAAGGCATCGGCAGCCACGCCGGAGACATCGACCTCGACCGGGCCGCCTGCCGCCAGCGCGGCGTGGAGAGAGGCGGTCCTCGTGGTCTCGACACCGACGAGGCGCACGCCCCGTCCGGCCAGGGCCGCGGCGCAGCCTGCGGCGAGCCCTCCACCTCCGACTGCCACCAGGAGGGTGTCGAACCGGGCCTGGTCGGCCACCTCGAGCGCGACTGTGCCCTGGCCGGCGATCACCGCCAGATCATCGAAGGCAGGCACGTCGAGCGCACCGGAAGTCGCGGCGTACTGCGCCGCGGCCTCCCTTGCATCGTCGTACCCGGCCCCGATCAAAGTGACCTCGGCGCCGTACCCACGGACGCGCGCGACCTTGGCCGGCGGAGCCGTGGCCGGCATGAACACACGGACCGGCAGACCCAGGGCGCGGGCGGCGAACGCGACGGCCGCCCCGTGGTTTCCTCCCGACGCCGCGACCACCCCCGCCCGGGGGATCTCGGCGCTGAGGAGTCGGTGGAACGCGCCCCGCACCTTGAACGATCCAGTGTGCTGAAGGGTCTCAAGCTTCAGGGCGAGCGGGGTGGGGACGGCGGCGAAGGTGTCCGCGGGCAGTTCGAGCACCGGCGTTCGCCTGACGTGCCCGCCGATCCGCTCACGCGCCGCTTCGACTTCCCGAGGACCGATCTGCATGTGTCTAAGATACGCCGGGCGGCAGGCCGGGTATTGAACGAACGAGCGGACCGACTACATCAACTCGCCACAGCGTAGCGGCCTGGCGTCACCCCGATGACCGCCTTGAAGCACCGGACGAAGTGGCTCTGATCAGCGAAGCCCACTGCCGCAGCGACCTCGACAGCGGGCAGGCCTTGCGCGAGCAGGCGCCGGGCGGTGTCGATCCGCAACTGCATGAGGTAGCGGTGGGGCGGAAGGCCGAACCGGCGGCCGAAGGCCCACACGAACTGCCGCCGCCGGAGGCCGGCCACCCTCGCCAGCTCGCCGAGAGGACAGGGGTCGGCAATGTGGGCGTGGAGGAACTCGCGCGCCCGGTTCAGCCCTGGCGACGAGGGGAGCGCGGGGAGTGGGAGGCCGACGGTGGCGAAGCGGCTGAACATGCGACGGAGGATCCACTCGAACAGGGTCTGCCGGCCGAGCGGCTCTCCCTCGCCGCGCTCGAGCGCCTGGTGCAGTCCGACGAAGGCAGCGGCCAAGGGTGCGTCACTCCCGAAACAACAGCGGAAGTGAGGGGACGGCGGCGGCCCGTCGAGGGCGTCCTCGAGCACATCCGCTACCGCGGGCGGCGCGACGTACATAATCCGCTGCCGCCATCCCGACTCGTCGGCGGCGCCGCCGTGATGGACCTCATCGGGGTCCATCGTCGCGATTGTGCCCGGGCCTGCGATGGTTCTCGTGCCGCGGCACCAGACAGCGTGTCCCCCGGCTTCGATGACCCCGACGAGGAAGCCTTCGTGCCTGTGCGGGAGGAATTCCTGTCGCACGTAGCGGGCCGACAGCGCCTCCACGCCAGCCAAGCCGGCCGGTCGCCACACGACGGCGCTCTCGGAGGGCGGCCGCCCCGGGAGCTGGACGCGCCCGCCGCGAGTCACCGCCACCACTCCGCCATCACTTCGGCCACCGTGAGCACCCTGACTCCGCGGCGGCGGAGCTCGCGCTCGAGGTAGTATTTGTGATCGATCCCGACGGCGACGAGCGCGCGCTTGTCGGGGTGGTGGGCCAGCGCCGCGAGGATGTTATCCGCCATGTGGTCGTTTCGCTCGCGCTCAAACGCGGCAAGAAAGCGGTATGCCGGGTGTCGCCGGTAGACCGCGTACTTGAGCTCGCTCTTCGCCTCCCAGAGCGCCGTGATCTCGGCCGCGTTGATCTCCTCGAAGTCGGACTCGACGAAGTACGCGTCGAGAAGCTGAAACATCCCGCCGATGAGGGCCGCGTCGACGGCCAGCTCGGGGTCGGAGAAGGCCTGCTGTTGGAGCTCCTCCCACCTCCGGCCCTTCTCCTCGTCCCACCAGTCGATCCCGACGATCGGGACGCCGCGCCTCCGCGCCGAAGGGACCATGAACGTCGCGAAGTCGCGCGGCATACCGCTGTCGCTCCCGTCGTCGAGAAACTTCTGTTCCGCCTCGACAAGCAGGACGTCGGGCCGCAGGTGGTCACCGAGCTCGCCCATGCGCTCGTACGTGTACTTCTTCGCCTGCTCATGGGCCTGGTGGATACCGCCGATGACGAAGACGCTCGCCACCGGGGGACGGACTGCTCGGTTCGCCATGCACGCGCTGGCCAGCGCGCTGGCCAACCCGGCAACCAAGAACCCTCTTACTCGAAACATACTGACCCCCACTCAAAGGCCTCTGCCATACCCCTGCCTCCGGGCCCGGCGAGGTGGAGCATCCAAGCGTCGAAAGGCCAACCCATGCGGCGCGCATGACGTAAGCTTCCTGGCCACTGCTCTCCTTGTACCGGCGGCACGACGCGCGGAACGCAACCCACCACCAACGATACTCCATTCATATGACACTCCTCAATCCGGACAGCCTCGCCCAGCCGACCCCCCGGGTCAATGTCCCCCAGGACTACGCCCGCATTGTCCAGGCGGACATGCATCGGCGAATCGGCTCAACTCGGGCTCAAACCGCGCCAGCGTGGACCTCTTGTGCGAGGCTCCTTGTGAGCCGGCTGTCGGCGCGCCGCCGTGCGATCAGGGGGTGATGCCGGGCTCTATCCAAAGGCATAGACGCGCCTCTCCGATGCGGTGTAGGCGAAGACCTGTCCAAATGCACAGCGCAGAGTCCACCATAGGTCTCTTCCATGGAAAGGCCGGCGGGCCTATGTTCCGCACGGCGAAGGTCGGGCCCGCGCACCAAGTCGGCTGCGGTGTCTCGACATCCCCAAAGAAGGAGGGAATGATGAAGCGGTGCCTGCGGTTGATCGTGCCGTTGTCCCTGGTTCTATGCTGGAATCCGGGGTTCGCTTCCGAACCGTCCGAAAGCCAGATCGCCGCCTGGGCTCGGGAGGCGAGAAGTAAACAACTACCGCCTGGAAGGCGGTAGCTTTCGGTTGTTGTCGATTACAAATCGACTATCATCGTGCCCTGGTTCGCTCATCTGCTCCGCGATGTGCTTTTCAGCCATTTCATCGTTCAGATAACCAGTGCTCGCTCGAAGACAACCCCAAGTCCCGTGGTGCCATCCCCCGGCGACGTGAATGTGGTCTCAGGCCGTGTGCGCCCTGCTCGTATCGTTTCGCCCGACCACATCACACGACCCTATTCTTCGCCTGCAAGGCGAGGGGTTTCCACCGTCCCGGATGGTGACGCTAACCCGAAGAAGTGGGGACACCCGCCCCAGTACAGGGAGAAGTTCTTTGCCTGGGTGGAAGAGCGCGTGTGCGCGATAAAAGGGTACTGCAAGGCGGGGGAGTTTCCGGATGAACTGAGCCCCGAGTCGCACGACGAGAACGGATGCTCCGCTCCTACGGGGGACCTGTGGTTTCGGGATTCCTGCAACGGGCACGACAACTGCTACCAACACGGATTCCAGTGCGGCCAGGGCCGACAGGAGTGCGACGATCAGTTCTTGAGGGGTATGTTGGATACCTGCCAGGGAGTCGGGACCGCAAGATGCCGTGCGATGGCGCGGATCTACTACGCCTTCGTGAGAAAATTCGGTTGGAGATACTATCATGTCAATCCCTGGACGAACGTGCGCGGCGGAACCTTGACCTGCTCACCGGAGGTCTCCGACTGTTCCTCGTATGGCCTCGCGCCGCAAGACCAGTTCTGCCACGTGTCCATCGACCCCGCTGATCCGATCCTCCAGTGCCCTGACGGGACAGTGACCTTCAGGGCCAGAGGCGGCAGAGGACCCTATGTCTGGAGCGCCGGCGCGGGGAAACTGACATGGAGTGGAGCGGACAATGAGCTCGCAACGCTCGCGCCTCCGCTTCCAGAGACTGGCGACGACTGTCACTCGTGCGCCCAGGTGATGGCCGGAGCCGTCGTGGTGGTTGCCGACCGGGATGGCCGGCAGGCACAGGCGGTGGTCACGGTAGCGGATTGCACAGGGCGGCTGGAAGGAAGTGTTGTCGACGCGTCGAGTGGGAGTCCGCTCTCCGGGGCTCAGGCCTCCGTCGACGGCACGGTGGCGAGCACTGCGACTGACGGATCGGGCTACTACGTGCTCTTGTCCGTGCCCGCGGGTACCGTGACCGTCACCGCCGGGACGTCCTGCTATGTTCAGGCGAGCCAGAGCGCGAGTGTCTTTGCGGGCCAGACAACCACGCTGGACTTCGCTCTCGCGCCTCAACAGAGAAGCGTTCAGATTAGTGGGGGCCCCGAAGATGGCTACCTGTGGGACCCTTTGCCCGTCAGCCTGACCGCTGCCCTGTACTGCGACGGGGGTGCGATGCCGGCTCGATTCACATGCACCGCGAGCCAGGGGACGATCGCATCCACATCGGACAGCACGGCGAGCTTCCTGGACGAAGAGGGTGGCTACGTGGATGTGGTAATCACCGCCACGGCCGAGGACGGAACGACGGGGACCACCTCGATATTCGTGCACTACTAGTGTGGCGCGTCAGAGGTGCTTGACAGCAGCAATCAGGCGGCGTATATTTAAATCGGTTCGAACGGATTGACATAATGACTGGCAAGTGAGATGACGACCAAGACGCGCTGCTGCCCGCCTGAGATTGAGGCTCGGATGCTGGAGATGATCATGGCGGTCGCCGACAGGACACGCCTCCAGATCCTGCTTCTGCTGGGCAAGAAGGGACAGATGTGTGTTGGTGACATCGCCGGCTGCTTCAAGATCAGCCGTCCTGCGATTTCCCACCATTTGAAGGTTCTCAAGACCTACGAACTGGTCGGGCATGAGAAGACGGGGCAGGAAATTATCTATTCGGTGAGCTGCGGCAACATAGTCCGTACGCTCCGGGCTCTGGCGGATGAGCTCGAGCGATGTGCCGGGCTGGAGACCACGAGCGGCCAGGCAGCCGCGATCGGGAAGAGGGAGGGAGCTTGAGCGTTTTTTTTTGTGGAGGAAAGGTAAATGAGTGTAAACGCATCTACACACGGACATCAGATGACGGGTGGAGCATCCCCAGCGCAGGAGTGTCACGGGGCCTGCCATCAACGTCGAGAGCGAATCGAGCATGACTGACGCACTGGATGGGCTCACGATTGCCCGCGAGCAGAGGCAGGCACCGGCTCGGAGGGGCTTGTTCAGACGGCTGAAGATCCCGAGGCTGGCGGTCATCGGCACCTTCCTGGTGGGTTCACTCGCGACTGGCTCCTGGTTCGTGGCCAGGACGAGCGTAGCAACGGTCGCCGTCGTGACCGCCGCATCGGCGCCTGGCGCGGGCGGGCGCCAGCCGGCCCTCACAGCGGGAGGGTACGTCAAGGATGCGAGGGTCGTCTACCTCGTTCCCCGGATCTCGGGGCGTATCGCATCGCTGAGCGTCGTAGAGGGGGATCGAGTCGAGTCCGGACAGCTCGTTGCCACCATTGAGAGTGGGGGTATCGAACAGGAAATGCGGGAGGCGCGAGCGAGCCTGGATCTGGCTCGTGCGAACCTGGCGAAGTTTCTGGCCGGATCTCGCCCGGAGGAGATCGCGGAGATGAGGGCGAAGGCAGAATCCATCGGACTCGCGAGGGAGCGATTGCTCAGGGATGTCGAGCGGAACATGGCGCTCTTCGAAGCGGGGTTTCTCTCGGAGCAAGCGTTCGATGATGTCAACACCGATTTTCTTGTTTCCGAACGGGATCTGGACGCGGCAACCCAGAGCCTCGCGCTCGCCGTGGCCGGCCCGAGACACGAGGAGGTTGAGATGGCGCAGGCGGCAGTGAAGGCGGCAGATGCCAGGCTGGCGGCGATCGAGATCCGACTGGGATATCTGCAGGTTCGATCGCCACTCTCGGGGCGAGTTTTGAGGAAGTTCAGGGAGACCGGCGATTTCGTATCCCCGGACGTTCCGTTTGTCGAAGGCTACAACACCGTTTCAGTCGGCTCGCCGATCGTCTCGGTTGCGGACACGGAACATCTCGAAGCGGTGGCGGACATCAATGAAACCGACGTGGCGCTGATCTCGCTTCGGCAGCAGGTCGAGATCGTCGCGGACACCTACCCGGATGAGGCATTCCATGGCGTCGTCAGCAGGGTGTCGCCGAGGGCCGACAAGAACAAGAACACGGTCGAGGTCAAAGTCTCGTTCGAAAGCCCACACAGGATGCTCGCCTACGACACGAGTGTCAAGTTGAGCTTCGCCACGGAAGAGACGGCGCCGCGGACGAGCGGGATACACGTGCCATCCAAGGCTGTTTTCGAGCGGGATGGGAAGCATTTCGTCTTTGTCGTGACGGAAGGGCGCGCGTTGCTCCGCCAAGTGGAGGTCGGCAAAAGGACTGAGGAGACCGTGGTAGTGACGAGGGGAATAGACGAAGGTGACCAGGTGGTGGTCTCGAACTTCGAAAGTTTGCAGGAGGGGACACGTGTCAAGCTCGATTGACCGGATCATGAATCCGGGGACACAGGACAGAGGGGCATACCAAGGAGGCAGAATGAACAACGACAACATCCTCGAGGTTCGGGATGTCGGCAAGACCTACCGTCGAGGAGAGAACGAGGTCAAGGTTCTGAACGGCATCGATCTCGACGTGAAGCGGGGGGAGTACGTGTCGCTGATGGGGCCGTCGGGATCAGGGAAGACGACGCTCCTGAACATCATCGGCGGAATCGATAGCCCGACGCGCGGGAGCGTCGTCATCGACGGGACGAACATCGCCGAGCTGGATGACGATGGTCTCAGCGAATGGAGAACCGCGAACATCGGGTTCGTCTTTCAGCAATACAATCTCATACCAGTCCTGACCGCCGTCGAAAACGTGGAGTTGCCACTCCTGCTGTTCACCATGACGAAGGAAGACCGTCGACGACGGGCTCTCGCGGCACTCGATGTGGTAGGCCTCAAGGAGCGGGTGAATCACTATCCCCGGCAGATGAGCGGTGGAGAGGAGCAACGCACCTCAATCGCGAGGGCCTTCGTTACGGATCCCAAGCTCATCGTCGCGGACGAACCGACCGGGAACCTTGATGCGGTGGCGGCCAAGAACATCCTCGATCTCATGCAGACGCTGAACGAGAGATTCCATAAGACGATTCTCATGGTGACGCACGACCCCGCTGCCGCCAAGCGCGCCCACCGCCTCGTTCAGCTCAACAAGGGCGACCTCGTCTCCCAATAGCCTCAAGAAGGAGGGGATGACCAATGAGATTCTTACCCTTGGCTCTCAAGAGTGTTTTTCGCAACAAGCGGCGGACGACGCTGATGGCGGGTGGGATCGGCGTTTCGGTCTTCGTCATTTCGGCTCTGCTTGCCGTCCAAGCCGGATTCGGATCTCTCGTGAGCTCGGCGGGTGAATCGCTGCTGAACGTCTATGAGAAAGGCATTGCCTGCCCCGTCACGAGCCGCGTCTTCGACAGCTACCTTCCGGCAATCGAGAGGCTGCCCAACGTGGTCCAGACGACCGGAGTGTTGAGAGGACTCTACACCTACCAGGACAAGGAGAACCTCGTCTTCGTGTCTGGCGTCGACTACGACAGTTTCAGGCAGATGAAGGAGATTACGGTAACGCAAGGCAGCGAGGCGGAATTCCAGGAAAGACCCGACGGGGCGCTCGTCGGCCGGAGGACGGCGAATCAGTATGGATGGCGCCCCGGGCAAAAGGTGACGATGCTCGAGGACACTCTGACTTTCAACGTCTCGGGTGTTTTCGAGAGCTCCGATCAGACTTACGAAGGTGGCATTCTGCTCCACAAGAGCTACCTGGCGAAGCTGAAGAGAGACGAAGGCAAGAGCACATACTTCGTCGTTGAGGTCGACGACCCAGGGGCTGTGGCGGGGGTAAGCCAGGCGATCGACCGGGATTTCGCCAACTACCCGAAGCCGACAAAGACCCAATCCGAGAGGGCTGCCAAGGAGCGCGAGCTTCAAGATTTCATCGAGATCAGACGCATGCTGTCGCTGATGATCATCGCCACGATCGTCGTCAGCATATTCGGGGCGGCGAACAGCGTCTCGATGTCCGTGAGAGAGCGCACGAAAGAGGTGGGGATCCTGAGGAGCCTGGGCCTTCGCAAGCGGCACATCATGGCGATTCTTGTCGGCGAAGCAGTCATGGTCTCGGTCGCGGGGGGGCTCACGGGAGTTGCGCTGGCCGCGGCGCTCCTGGCCACCGGCCGAAGCCTGGGGGGATACATCCCGCTGGTTGTGAGTCCGATGAACGTGCTCGCCGGCGTGGCCGTGTCGCTGGCGATCGGGTTGCTCGGCGCACTTCTGCCCACTCTCAGAGCGACGAGACTCAAGATCGTCGATTCGCTGCGAACGGTCGATTAGGCACTCGCGAAAAGTGAGGGAACAATGACAATACCGCTGAAATACAACATACGCAGCCTGCTCCGGAGGAAATCCAGGACCGTGCTGACGGTCCTGGGAATCGCCTCCGTTATCTCGATCTTCGTGGCGATGGTGGCCTTTGCCGCCGGTATGGCCGCGAGCTTCAAGAACACCGGTTCGCGCGACAACATCGTTGTCTTGCAGAAGAGCGCTTTCTCGCAGTCACTCTCGTCTCTGCCGAAAAGCAGCAAGGAAGTCATACCGCATCTGCCATACATCAAGCGGAAGGGCGATCAAGCGCTCGTCTCCCCTGAGCTCGCCGTCGAACCCTGGGTCGGAGTGGCTGGCGGAAAGCAGGATGTGTTCATGGTGGCGCGCGGGGTCGAGCCCATTTTCTTCGATGTCGTGGACACGATCCGGATCGTCCAGGGCTCGCCGGCCATGCGCGGTAACAAGGTGCTCCTTGGGCGCGCCGCTCAGCACAAGCTCGGCGGAATCGGCCTGGGCAGCTCGATCGTGATGTACGGGGAGAAGTGGACGGTGAGCGGCATCTTCGAGGCGGGCGGCAGCAGCCTTGAATTCACGATTCTGGCTGATCTGTCGGATCTGATGCGCGCGGGCAACAGAGATGAGCTCACATGCTACACGCTGAAGGCGGACAGCGCGAGCAGCGTGGATCGCCTGATCAAGCTGTTGGAGGCCGACCGGCGAATCCTGGTCACCGCGCGCAGTGAGCCCGATTACTACGCCGGCTCTGGAATGATGTTCGCCGTCGTCGCGCGCCTGGGTCTGATCATCTCCCTGATCGTGGCCATCGGCGCGGTCTTCGGTGGGATGAACACGATGTACACGGCCGTCGCCGGCAGAATGAGAGAAATCGCCACCCTCCGCGCCCTCGGCTTCGGCAAACGCAGTGTCTTGCTTTCCATCATCGCCGAATCCACCCTCCTCGCTCTCGCCGGCGGCCTCGTCGGTATCGCCGCGGGCAGTCTTGTCGACGGCACGAGGGTCAGTGTCCTCACGGCCAACATCCGTTTCACGGTGACTGCCATGGTCGTCCTGTCGGCACTGGTGCTTTCCCTTATTGTCGGCTTCCTCGGCGGTATCCTGCCCGCTCGTCGTGCGGCGCGGCTGGAGATCGTCGACGGCATGCGACAGCTATGAGATCCCGGCGTGTCCTCCATCGGGGCCGTGTCGAACTCGGTGACTTTCTGGGACACGCCTACGATGTGTTTCAGAGAAGTGCCTGCGTTGTCGGCCAAGTGAATCCCATCTTCAACCTGTCTGGTCCCTTCGCGCATGGACCCGACCGCCTCCTGGGTGTCCTTCTGGATCGTCTTGATCATGGCCGCGATTTCTTTGGTGGCCTTCGTGGTCCGTTCGGCGAGCTTCCGCACTTCGTCGGCGACTACCGCGAATCCGCGCCCCTGCTCACCCGCCCGAGCCGCTTCAATGGCTGCATTCAGAGCCAGGAGATTCGTCTGATCGGCGACGTCATCGATGACACCGATGATCTCGCCGATCTGGTCGCTGGATTTGCCGAGCTCTGCCACTGTCGATGCCGATCGTGTCACGACGTCCGCGATTTTTCTCATTCCCGAGATCGTGTCGTCCATCACACGCCCGCCGTCTTCGGCAGCCTTCCCGCCTTCCTTCGCTGTGTCGGCAGTGGCCGCGGCGTTCTGGGCGTTCTCCACGATGGTTTTCGCCATCTCCCCGGCTGCACTCGCGACCTGTTGCGCCTGGGCCGCTTGCTCACGGGGAGGTTGAACTGGAGCCCGGGCGCCCCGGCGACGAGAAGTTCCACTACAATCGCGGCACGCGCACGATTCCGCCTGCCCTGGTCTGGATCACCCGGCCCCTCTCTCTGTCGGAGATCTACAGGATCCTCCCGCGTCTCGTCACCAAGTTCGCGAAGACCGATATCCGGGTCACAAAGGTGAGGAAATGCGGCGCCAACATCGAGTGGCGCCCCACCCTCGAAATTCGGAAACTTCCTTCTCAGTATCAAGGCCGATATTCGCGCACGGGGTGTGAGGTCTACAAGGGGATGCTGGCGGCCATCCCTCGAGTTTCGGCCGGCAGGCCCACGGCCCAGGTCCGCGATGTACATTGCGTTCTCGATGGGGACGACTGCTGCGAATGGGAGTTTACATGGGGCACCTCAGGTCCGTTTCGCGATCCGCTTCCTTGGCTGGGGCTGGCAGGATCTTTGCTGCTCTTTACCTATTCCGTGAGCCCACTTCCACTGCAGGCGTTGTTCTACCCCGTGATCCCGGTCCCGCTGGTTGTGGGCTGGTACTACAGCCTCTTGCGACAGTCCAGGAAGCGGGAGGAAGAGAGAGCGGTGCAACTCGTTGAACAGCAGCAGCAATCAGAGAAGCAGCTCGGGCAGCTCCTCGAAGCACAGTCCGACACCCAGGCGGCCAACATCCCCCTCGAACAAAACGTGCGGTCCCTCACAGTCCTCCACGAGATCGGGCTGACCATCTCCTCTACACTGAACATGGATGAGCTTCTGCAGCGCACGCTGCAGGTCATCAAGGATGATCTGCATTTCGATCGGGCGATAATCCTCATCGTGGATGCCGAACGCCGGGTTTTGACGAGGGGCCGATCCATTGGCGGGCCCCCCGAAATGGCCGCCCTGGTCCGGAGCCTTGAGATACCGAGCGACAGGGAAGAGCTCGCCTCTACACAGGCGCTGATCTCCGGCGAGCCAGTGTTGGTTCCTTCTTCCGCGCAGGTCGCGGCAGCCGAGAGGGATCTCATGCGGGTCCTCGGTGCTTCCTCTTTCCTCGTCGTCCCCCTCACGGCGAATGGCTCATCGCCTTGACCAAGGTCGGGCATCGGGAGGCCGTCGCCTCGCGTGGCGATCTCGCTGGGGTCTTCACGAAGCCGCCCAAAATGGCCGTGCTCCTCGAAGCATTGATCAGGATCTTCACCGGCGCGGCTCAGCAGGATCTGAGCACGATTCGCGCGTCGCGTCCCCGGTTCGACGCGCGGATGGCCAGGGAACTGCCTCTCCGGATTCTGGTTGCCGAAGACAACACCATCAACCAGAAACTCATGTTTCGACTGCTGTCGAGGCTCGGCTACCACGCCGATGTTGCCGCCAACGGAATGGAGGCATTGGAGTCGCTCCGCCGCCAGCCCTACGACGTGATCCTCATGGACGTCCAGATGCCGGAGATGGACGGAACGGATGCGGCAAGAGCGATCATCAACGGGTGGCCGACGCCGCAACGGCCGCGAATCGTCGCTCTGACGGCGGCGGCAACGAAGGAGGATCGGGATGGGTGCCTCGCAGCCGGGATGGACGACTACCTGAGCAAGCCGGTCCGCATGGACGAGCTCGTGGCGGCACTCCGGAGGTGCGCGCCAGGAATACAATGATGCGCGCACGCCCCCCCGGCGTCGCGGGCCACACGCCGCCACCGAATGAGCGCTGGATCAGGGCGGAGGTGGAGCGAGAACAGCCGTGAGCGTCTCGCTGCCGAGCACCACCCGAATTCGGGCAACGAAATCCGGCGTCACGAAAAGGGGCTGCCGCCGAAACAGGTTCGCGCAGGTGTCGTCCATATGCTCCTCCAGCGCCTTCGCCTTGCCTCTGGCGGAATCAGTTACCTTGTCCTGGTAGGCGCATCTGAACTGCAACCGCGACGGATCCACAATGCCGGCGGCGATGAAGGCCCTGGTCTTTCGCGCGCACCGGCACGGGTTGGCCGGATCGACCAGCCCGCACTTGCCGCGCATGAAGGTGTAGAGCTGCCGCCGTGCGCGTGAGAGGTTTTGGCGGAAGGCATCGATGCCACGCTGGGCCATCCGTTGCCACATCGGGATCTCGTTGGTCTTCGAATCGACCTCGCACTGTGCGACCACGATACCTTCCTCGTTCAAGACCGCGCTGAGCAATTGAACCGGCTCCTCCCGCCCATCATGGCGGCCACGAAGTGTTTTTCCGTCGAGTCCCACCGAGACGCCTCCCAGTAGACGTTGCTCGAAGAGCCACTTTCCAACCACCTTGTCGACTTCCTGTGAGTCGACTCGGTGCAACGTCCGCCGAATCGCACTCTCCGATGGAGCGCGCCATCCTCGGATGCGAAACAACGGTATGCCGTCGTCGAGATCGTGTCCGACGAGCAGCGTCGCGCCATCAGACAGGACAAAGGTCGAGCACGAGCCCGATGTCGCGGGTGAGACCCCATACCAGAGTCCCACTGCGGCCAGTCCTGCGGCGGCCACGCCCGGGATAGAACGCTGAATGAATCTCATAGAGCCTCCTTCGCGGGGATCAGGAAACCAGCCATGTTGCGGAAAGCGAAACGCGCACAGGCACCGATGGCAGCGGACGGGACCACGGGGTGCGACGAGCGCGATGGCCCGGTGATCCTTGGTGGTGAGACGGATGGGCGAGCGATCGGCCGGGCGGCGGCGACGATGACGCGACGCGGCGTACGACGATCCACGTCGGTTGTTCTTACTACAATCGTAGATATCCGTGATCTGCTTGACCGCGCAGACCAAGCCCGGTATGTTTGATGCCGAACGATTGGTAGGTTTTTCATGAATCAAGAAGAGAAGTCCAAACGAAGCCGGGAACAGATACTTCACGCCGCCCTCGACCTATTCTCTCGCTGCGGGTATCGGGCAACCAGCGTTCGCGATATCGCTCAGGCGGCGCGCCTCTCTACCGGCAACGTGTATCATCATTTCCCCGACAAGGAGTCTATTTTCCTGGCTCTCCTCGATGAGTACTGGCAGGCGATCGATGACCCGGACCTGCCGTTCAATCGTGCCCTCGCGACCGACACGTTTCCGGAAAACCTCGAGGATATTGCGCGCGCGGCGCGCGAGACGATCAAGCGGCACCGCAAGCACATCACGCTGATATATGTGGACGTGGTTGAGTTCGAGGGGCGTCACATCCAGAAGTTCTACTCTGAGATGTCCGCGCGTTTCGCCCGATTCCTGGCTCGCAGTGGCGGTGATATCCAGATGAAGCGCCGCCTGCGGCATGGGATCTCTCCCCTCTCGGCCGTGATGCTCGCCAGCCGCTTCCTCCTCCAATACTTTGCCGTCGAGATCGTGTTCGGGGTTCCGGACCAATTCGGCAAGGACACCGACGAGGTGATCCGGGAGTTCGCCGAGATACTTCGGCACGGGATGTTGCGCCCGGAGGTAACGCGGGCATCGGGCGGAACGCTCGAAGCCGTTGCCGGCGCGAAACGCTGAAGCCGTCAATCGGCTCGGTGGCTCGGATCCGGTCCTGCCCCGTTCATCCTCTGACGGTACCGCTCCCTCAGCTCGCCCTTGACAACCTTGCCGTATGGCGTGCGAGGCATGGAATCCACGAACACAATCTCTTTCGGCACCTTGTACTTCGCCAGGCTCTCGCTGAGGAACGCCGTCAGATCCGGTTCTCGTGCGCGGTCTCGTAGGACGACAAATGCCACGCCCACTTCGCCCCAGGTCGGGTCCGGAACACCCAGGACAGCGGCGTCGCAGACATCGGGGTGCAGCGAAAGCTCCGCTTCGATCTCGGCAGGATAGACGTTCACTCCTCCCGAGATAAACATGTCCTTGATCCGGCCGGCAATGTAGTAGAAACCTTCTTCGTCGACCCTGGCCAAATCGCCTGTATGAAAGCATCCGTCTGCCTCGAAGGCTGCACGTGTGGCGGGCGGATCGTTCCAGTACCCCGCCGAGACGTGGGGCCCGCGGAGACACAGTTCGCCGACCTCCCCAATCGGGACGGCCATCCCGTTCGGACCGACCACGCGCGCCTCGGTGAACATCATCGGCTTGCCGATCGTTCCGGGCTTGCGCCAGGCATCAGCGTCGGCAAGGGCGAAACAATTGACGCCCACCTCGGTGAGCCCGTAGCCCTGCCGCAGCACGATTCCTTTCTCACGAAACGCCTGGATCAACTGGACCGGGAGTGGAGCTCCGCCCGAAATGAACCAGCGGAGACGTCCTTTGCGTACCTCAGGTGCCTCGATCAGCATCTTGAAGATGGTGGGCACGCCCAGAGCGACCGTGCATCCCTCGCGCTCGATTGTCTGCCAGATCTCGGCGACGTCGAACCGGGTGTGCAAGACGATGGTGCCACCAACAGCAAAGATCGGGGTGAGAAACACGGTCAAGCCGCCAGCGTGGTAAAGCGGCGTGAAGATCGGGCTGACATCGTCGGGACGCAGCTGCCAGGAGGCGACAGTGTTCAGGGCGTTCCAGCCGATCATTCTTTGCGGGATCATGACGCCTTTGGGTTTGCCCGTCGTCCCGCTCGTGTACAACAGGCACTGCAGCCTTTCCGACAACGTCGATGCTGAGACAATCGGATCGGCCGTGGTGCGCGCGGCGCGCGCGCAAAGATCGGCATACGACGCGCTCCCGGGTTCGCACGCCGCATCATCGAGGGCAATCAGATGCTCGATTGTGAGCCTTCGTGCGAGTTGGCGAACCGTTTCGACGGTGTCGGCGCCGTACATCAATCCTCGTGCACCGCTGTCTTTCCAAATGATCTCGAGCTCGCGCGGCGTCAGTCTGGTGTTCAGCGGGACGAGCGTGATCTGCGCCTTCGCCGCCGCGAAGAACGCCTCGACGAATTCGACGCGATTCGCCGAGAGAATTGCCACGCGGTCGCCTTCGCTCAGCCCGCACACATCGCGCCACACTCGAGCGCATCGCGAGGCACGCGCGTCAAGTTCTCGGTACGTCAGGCGAAGGCCGGTCGAGACACAGACGAGCGCCAGCTTGTCGGGACTCATCCGGGCGCGCTCGCCCAGCACATCACCGTGTATCATGACGCGTACCCGACTCCAGGACCCCGATCAGGCTCTCAACGAACCTCTCCGGGCACTCCTGCTGCGGCACATGCCCGCACCGCGGAATGGTCGTGATCCGCGCCGAGGGGATCGCGGCTGCGAGCTTTCTGGCATACTCCATGGTGAGCAGCCGATCGGACTCTCCCCACAGCAGATCTGTCGCGACCGTGATCTGCCCGGCTGTTCCTTCCATGAAATGCCGTGCCATGTCCGCCGGGTCCTGAGCCATGCGGGCGATGGGACCCGAGCGTGCGGTGCGCACGATGTCGTCGAGGACATTGGGCGGCACACGTGGGCTCGCCGGATCCCGCAGGGCCTCCACGGTCCTCCGAGCCTCGTCGCGGCTGCGTGGCATCAAACTGATCCCTCGATCCTCCCACGCAAAACCGCCACCATTGACCAGGACGATTCGGTGCACAAGATTCGGGTGTCTCTGAGCCAAAAGCATGGCAACCCAGGCGCCCATCGAGTTGCCGACCACAGTCACGGGCTTGCCACCACTCTCCTGCTCGATGAGTGTCACGGTCCCAGCAAGAATAGTGCCGAGACGGAGTGGGCCGTCACGCGGATCCGAACCGCCATGACCGGGCAGGTCAGGGATCAGGAGACGGTACCGTTCCGAAAGTCGTGCGGCCACCAGCGCCCACGAACCCGCCTGGTGGCCCGCACCGTGGAGCAAGAGCAATGTCGGTCCGCTCCCACCGCGCCAGTAGACGAGCCTGCCGGCGGCGGTCTCGGCGGTGTGCTTGGTGAGCCTCGCCCGCTTTAGCGAGATCCGCGACGCCCAGCCGAGAACGGTCAAGGGCCGGTACCAGGCGAAGACAAGGCAGGCGGCCACCGCTGCCGCCACCGGCGCTAGAACATAGGCAGCGCGCATGACCTCTTCTCAGAGCATCCGCAGCGCCACTGCGGCCTGGTTGTACCCGACGCCCGATCCGACGAGAACCACGAGCTGTCCCGGCACAATGCGTTTCTGCTCGATGGCATCGTCCAGCACCATAGGGATGCACGCGGACCCCGTGTATCCCCACTCTTCCATGATCGTGTGCGTCCGCTCCATGGGGAGTCCCAGCTTGTCCATGACGATCTTGATCGATGGCTTCCGCACCTGGGTGAACAGGATGAAATCGATCTGGTTTGCGGCAAAACCGTTCGCATCGGCCAGAGCGAGAACGAGGCGAGGCCATCCATCGTGGTTGACCTCGGGCGGGTATCGCTTCGTCATCCGCACACTCGTCCGACCCGCCCTCACCGACTCTTCCGTTGCCGGCTCAAAGGTCCCTCCCGAGTAGATCCCCCAATCTGCGTGGAACGATCCGTCGGCGTGGAGCGCCGATCCGAGGATACCCGGCCGGTCGCTGGCCGTCACGACGGCGGCGCCGGCGCCGTCGCCGTAGAAGAAGATCATCGGATCATCCGGACTGGCGAGCTTGCGCATCAGGTAGGCGCCGACAACCAGCACGCGGTTGATCGACGGATTTGCCATGATCAGACCCGAGGCAGTCGCGAGTGCCGTCGGGAACGATGCGCACGCGCAACCGACGTCGAAGGTCCCCGCGTTCTTCGCTCCCAGCTTGTGTTGCAGAACAACGGATGTCGCGGGGGTGATGTAGTCCGGGGAATCTGTGCCGAGGATGATCAGATCGATGTGTTCAGGGCGCAGCCGGGCGCGGTCGAGAGCTTGCTGGGCCGCCGGCAGCGCGAGGTCGGAGGTGGCCCAATTTTCGGGCGCCCATCTGCGCGCGTGTATCCCGGTCGACTCCTCCATCTTACGCACGAAATCGGGGAAGCGGGGCTCGAACCGTTCGCGCAACTCATCGTTTGAAACAACGCGGTCCGGCACGTACCGCCCGGTGGCGAGAATCTGCGCGTGTCGGCTCATGGTCAGGTCCCCACGACAAGCCCGCCGTCGACCGAAAGGACGGCGCCGTGGACAAACCCGGCCGCATCGGATGCGAGCCAGACATAGGCCTCGGCGATCTCCTCGGGAAGCCCGAGCCGGCCACGAGGCGTTCGGGCGATCATCGACTCGATCACCTTCGCGGGCATGTTTCTGAGGATCTCGGTGCCGATGAATCCCGGAGCCACAGCGTTGACCCTGATGTTATGCCGGCCCAGCTCCCGCGACCACGTGCGAGTCATCCCGATGACAGCGGCCTTCGCCGCCACGTAGTTGGTCTGTCCGAAGTTTCCATACAGCCCGACGACCGAGCTCGCGTTGAGGATGACCCCCCCGCCGGCGCGGATCATGTGAGGGACCACGGCACGTGTGCAGTGGAAGACCCCTTTCAGGTTGACATTCATGACGGCGTCGAACGCGTCCTCGGCCATCGTGGACTGGACCTGCCCATCCTTCCACTTGACCAGGACCGCGTCACGCACGATCCCGGCGTTGTTCACGAGGACATCGACGCGTCCCCAGCGATCGACGATCTCGGTGACGCCGCGTTCAACCGATACTGCCGCCGAGACGTCAACGCGGCTGAACGCGCACTCGCCTGCAGCGGCGCGGATGGACGATGCGAGCTCGTCGGCGCCCTTTTCGTCGACATCCCATGCAGCCACGCGCGCGCCTTCGGCGGCAAAGCGCAGCGCCGTCGCCCGCCCGATCCCGGCGGCCGCGCCGGTGACGATGACCACTTTCCCCTTGAGTCCTGTTTCTATGGGCACAACGCGAACCTTTCTCCGGATCTGTCATTCAGCAAGAGCCGGACCCGCGCGCCACGGCGACTGTGTGTCACCGTGGCGCCCGTTCCTCCGATCTCCGCGTCGCTCCTCAGAACGACCACCTCACTCCGAGCTGGATCTCGCGTCCCGGGAAGGTCGCCGAGTATTTTCCGAAATTCGGATTCGGCTTGTACGGGGCCGTAGGATTGGCCAGGGTCGGGCCGGACAGGAACTCGGCTGCGTCCACGGTAGCGACGCTGTAGTTGACCGTGTTGAGGAGGTTGAAGACCTCGAGAATTCCCTCGATGCGATTCCCGCCGCCGAATTGGAACCCTCGAGTGACCCGCACGGATACCTGCTTGAACGACGGCCCGTCTTCACTGTTGCGCCCGACCCCGGCCGGCCGGTCCGAGTTCTTCCCGTCGCCGTTATAGTCGTACCCCAGACGATGGTTCCACGGCTGCCCCGAGCCATATTCGAAGATCGGCGCCACTGTGAATTGCATTGGCAGGTGGAAGATACCGGTCACAACCATCCGGAAACGCTCATCGCCGCGGCTCCGTCCGTACTCAGCCTCGATGTTTGCCGGGTCATTGGGGTAGCCGAAGGGGAATTCCGGCGAGAAATCGTCACTGACGTTCTTCTTGTCCGCAACGGTCAGCGAGGCCGTCAGCATGTGCCCTCCTGTGATCGTTCCGTTGAGACTCATCACCAGAGCCTTGTAGGCCGAGTGGCCCTGGTTGGTGAACGTGTTGATCTGGTCGTAGGTCTTGTTGGGCCGCCCCGGGGCTGCATTCCCATTCCAGTTCACGTCCCGGATGACGATCTCTTCGTCGCCCCTGACGTAGATCCCTTCGACGTCGAGGTACATGTTGCTGTCACCGAGCTTGAAGGTGGTGCCCATGCTGACCTGGTCAGCCTGAGGCGCATTCAGAGTGTCGTCGATGAGGGTGATGGCGGGCTTGAGCGGGATGCCGGTGGTGGTAGGGTTGGCCGGATCGAGCCAGAAGCTCGGAGGCAGACCCAGGATCATCCCGTTCAGCCGCGTGAGGAGCAGCCGGCCGGTGAGCCCGTTCGATTGCAGCTCGAGGAAAGCCGGAATCAGCAGGTACCGGCCGGCGTACCGGCCGTAGCCGCCGCGAGCGACAACGCGCCCGTCACCTTTGACATCCCAGCTTAGACTCACCCTCGGCTGGATGTTGTTCGTATCGCGTTTGCGGCCGTTCGGAACCAGCGGGTGCGTGAAACCCGGGTTATTTCCGCCGGTATCGATGTCATAACGCACACCCATGCTCAGGTTCAAGTTCGGACGCGGGCGCCAATCATCCTGGATGAAGACCCCGAGGAGAGTCGTGGCTTTCTCGACCTCGCTGGAGCCGATCCCATAGAGATAGGCGATCGGGATGCTCCTGTCATCCGTCGCGTACAGAAACAGACCCTTCTCGTACGTGTCGATGCGGGAGATGTCGTTGATGTGTTGCAGCGAGAAACCTGTCTTCCAGTGATGCTGTCCGTGGTCGAAAAGGACGCTGTCGCGGATCTCGAACTGAGTCCCCTTGCCAAGCAGATCGCCCAGAATATTTGCACCCGTCCGCAAGGTCGTGCCGTTGGAGAACCACTCGCTCACGGCTTCCGAGTTCGTCGGCTCGAAGTACTTTCTGGAGCCTACCTGGAAATGAAGGCTGTTGAAAATCCCCGAGGACAGAATCAGATTGTGAGAGAGAGTCAGGTTCCAGTTGTCGCGTCGCAACTCCTGGCCGTACGATGCATCCTGGACACCACTCACGCGGAAGTTGTCCTCCCGATATCGCTCGAACACCAGCTTCGCGCTCATGTTCTGCGTGTCGTTGATCGCGTGGTCGAGGCTGACGAGGGCCAACGTTTGATCGAACGGGTGCTCGATGTCCGCGGCAGTGGACTTGTAGACGCCTCCGGGCCGGAACAGGGCAATGTTGTTCTCGTTGATCTGCTCGAACGAGACGAAGAAATGCGTCCGGTCCTTCACGATCGGCCCGCCGATTGTGAATCCATACTGCCCGCGCGAATAGGGAACGTTTGCCTTCTCGAGCGCCCCTTTCGACCTGAGCTCGTCGGCCCGAAAGAATCCAAAAACCGTCCCCGCAATGTCGTTGGTCCCGGATCGCGTCACAATCGACATCGCCCCGCCAGCCGACTGGCCGATCTCGGCATCGAACCTGTTGTTGATCACACGGAACTCGCGAATCGCATCCTGCGAAAAACGGGTGCGGGCGAGCCCGAGGGCGGGATCGGTGAAATCCACTCCGTCGACGATGATCGCGGATTGACTCGCGTTGCCACTCGACCCGATCACCGGGCCTCCTCCGATGAAACGGAAGTCACCCCGCTCCCGCTGCACTCCCGGCGCAATGAATGCCAGCCGCTGGAAATCCCGGTCCGGTACCGGCAAGGACTCGATCTGCTCCGGAACGATGTTCGTCGACGAGTCGGTCTTGTAAACGTCCACGACGGCAGCCTCGGCAGTCACCGTGATGTGCTCGCTCGTCTGCTGCTGCCGCATCGTCGCATTGAGGCGCGCCGTCTGTCCCACTCGTAGGACCACGTTTTCCTCAAGAAGGGGGGTGAATCCTTCCAACTCGAAGCGCACCGAATATGTGCCCGGCGAAAGCGCCGGGATGTTCGCCGTCCCCTCGACACCCGTCGTCGTAAACCGCTCGGCCCCCGTCTCCGGACGGGTCACCATCACGGTCACACCCGGCAGCACCTGCTGCTGATCGTCCATGACAACGACCTGGATCCGGGCGTCGTTGACCTGTGCCTCGACGTTCCCTGCCGTTCCGCCAATGAACAGCAGCCCCATCATTGCCGCGATGCGGCCCAAAACTCTGCCCATGACCCTCGTCACTCCCCGCATTCTATCCTCCCTGCACGCGCGCGCTGCGTGATGTCTTGGAAACCCGTTGGGGACCGGATTGTCGTCGGAAGCTGCGCCGCGCCCTCGCCCATCGGCACCGCTGCCGCTGCCCGTTCCCGCCCTGTTGCTGCTCATCCTCACCTCGTCACGATCAAAACAAACCGAACGCTCGCTATGTTTTCAGGAACAATATAGGACCGATCCCCGGATTCGTCAAGAGCGAAATCTGTGGATGTCCGGCTTCGGCCTCGAGAAAGCGGAGGTCCTTGAGCTGCAGCGAGGTTGAGACGAGATGTCTTGCTTCTCGGAAGAAAGGGAAGCGACTTCCCACAACGTCTGGATCTATTCTCTATCGGCCACCTCGATCACGACTTCTGTCCGATCAACCGGGTCATCGCTCGAATGTCGTCACCAATAATCGCGGCCAGTCCAGCGCGGCCGAGCGCCGCGCGGAGCTCCGTCCTCGCGCCTTCGAGGGCCAGGTCGAAGTTCCCGAGCATCCAGCTGTAGATTGGACCGAGATGCAGGTCGTAGTGCTGTGCGACGGTGGTCATGACGACTCGCTCACCGTAGCGGCGTCTGCAAGCGGGGGCGGGACCAGAGTCAGAAACTCTCCCGCACCAGCTTCTCCGAGCATTCGGGAGTGCGGGGAGCGCCGACCGGTGGGGAGGCCTGGCTGAGGGGAGCCAGTACCAGTAGCTCACTCACGCACGAGCTCGGAATACGGATTGAAGTCGCCGCAGCCACGATGGGGGGAGCATACGGAGGGCCGTCGCGGGAGACAAGCTCCACTCGGCTCCACAGCGGGGCTGCGGCAAAGTCTCGAAATCCGCCCATTACGTTCCCGTACCGAGGCCGAAGGCCCGTACCCGGAATCAGGCATATTGGGGACGGGTACGGGAACGGGTACGAATTGACCGAAGGGGGCGCGGATGTGGCTTTGCCGCTAGCCTTGGGCTCCACAGATCCCGAAGGCGCCGTATTCAGCCCATTCACACAGGGCACTGCAGAGGCTGTCCGGCGGGGAACCTGCATGCGTCCAGGTTCGTATGGGTAGTCATGATGAGATCACTCATTCTGTTACGCGGGCTCCTCCTGACCTTCGCGCTGCCATGCTTGGCGACAGAAACACCGCTGCTTGTCATCTTGGAAGAAACCGGACAGAGTCGCGATGAGCTTCCAGTCTTGCGGGTGCACCCGGAGAACGCACGCATCGCGGCGCTGCTTCGTCGCGGCTGGGCGGGCCGTATGCTCCGCCTCTACCGGTGGGAACAGACCTACCTGCGCAACGAAGGAGGTGGAGAGCCGGAATCCGCGTACTTGTTGCTCTCCAACAACCAGGGTGGCTTCCCCCGCTACGGGTTCTACCTTGGCGGCGAGGCCAAGCGAAACGCAGCCTATGTGGATTTACATCGTCGCAGTGAGTTGACGGGAGACTGGGGGAGTGTCGACCAGATCTTCCCACATGAGCTCGGCCACATCCTGCTGAAGCAATTGGGGCGGCTCGAGCTCTCCGGCGGTGCCAACCAGGTCCACGCGATCGGTGTGCGCACCGACCCTGGGGTGGCATTCGATGAAGGGTTTGGCGAGCATTTCCAGATACTGGCGCTCGACGATCCTGACGCGGCGCCGGAAACGCGCGCACTCCTCGCAGACCGGCAGGCTCTGTTGAAGGCGGAGGAAAGACTCGCAGGCTACCGGCGCGACGTGCTGGCGCGGTTTGCACCCTTTGCCCGGCATCGCATGACAACGCCGCTCTGGTTTAGTCAGGTGGAGGCTGTGATCCGCTACTATTACGTCAAGGCGAACCGGTTTGCCCGTGAGGCTGTTATTCCGGGTGACTTGATTCGGCGTGATCTCTACTCCGCGTATCTTCTCGACAACGTCATGCCCGGCGATCCACACGGACCCCCGAAATCGCCCGCGCGCATGCTGGCCTCCGAGGGGGTCATCAGTGCGCTGTTGCATCGATGGGCCACGTCTGCCGAGCTGCGCAACCGCTATCGTGACGATCTTTTCTACGCGCGGTTCGGTGCGACGCGCGCAGAAGTGGGGCCGGCCGAGAACTACTTTCTGAAATCCTTCTTCGCCATCCACGAGAAGAAGCCTCAAGATGCCGCGCAGTTCGCCGCTGCTTACAAGACCAGCTTTCCGGATGAGGCGAATGCCATCGCCGCGGCCGTGTCAGAATGCTTCCTTGGGCAGCCCCTGCCCGACGTGCCCGCGATATGGCTGGCCAGCCCGCGCCTGCAGACCGGCACCACGCTCTTCGATCAGTTTCGCGGTGTTCCGCGGACCCATACTTTCGATCTGAATGCCGTGTCCATCGTCGATCTCATGTCTGTCCAAGGGATGGACCTCGACACGGCTTCGGCGGTAGCCAAGTCTGGACCGTTCAAGAATGTGGACGATTTGTCTACGGTGCCGGGTGTGACGCAAGAGCTGGTAGGCCGTTTCCAAGCCATGAAGTCGGGAATGGCCAAGCTTCAAACCGAGAAGGACCAACTCGAAGCGGAGATCTCGATCAAGGCGATTCTGTACCCCTATCTGTGGCGGATTCTCCTTGCCTGGCTGACGGCTGGCATCGCGGGAGGGATCCTGTACTGGGGAGTGCGCCGGGCCGGGAGATGGAGATGTCTGGTGAACGGCTTCAGCGCCGCTCTGCCGTCGCTTTTGATAGGCTGGATGAAGGGAGGGTTCCTTGTACCGATGATCGCACCCCTGATCCTATTCGGGATCCTCGGCGCGGTGTGGACACTCCGGAGGGGACGGAGTATCAAGCAGTCCGCCGCTGTCTTGCTCGCGTGGTTGGCCGCCGCAATGCCGGGCGTGGCGCTCACTCATCCCTGGCTCTGACGACACCGCGGCCCGCGGCTCGCGACACAGAAGCTGATCCACAGCATTCGCGCCGAGGTATCTGCGCCATCTGTTAGTCAATCTGTCGGTAGGAGATCAACCAGGGTTGGGGTAGATTGGCAACATAGCCAGGAAGAGCCGCACCGAAGAATCCCTCGCACGACTCGGAGAGCTGGGTCGAGGCCCCCTGACTGAGGACGACGTCAAGTACCTTCAGACGTCATTGGAGAAGAGAAGTGATCTCGTCGTGGGAAAAGCGGTGAAGATCGTGGCGCAGCGGTACCGACTGGAGCTAGTCGCAGGGCTGAGAGCTAGTCTCGCCCGGTAGGGCGATGTGATCGCCGTCTCGGGAGGAGCAGTGAAGGAATATTTGCGCTGGGGAGAGATCCCGACCGTGGTCGTCGCGGCCGGTCGGTTCGAGGAAGCGGCCTCGCGCGGCACGATCCTGTTTTTCCATGGGCTCGGCGCCGACAAAGAGGCCAACCTCAAAGAGTACCTCAGTCTCAGCCGGCGCGGGTTCCTCGTCGTGGGCATCGACAACGCCGGCCACGGCCAGCGGCGCTACTCCGACTTCGACGCCCGCTTCGGACCGCAGGCGGCGGCCACGTGGAGAGACCATTTCGTCCGCGCTGTGCACGAAACGGCGGTCGGGCTGTCCCCGCTCATCGACGCACTCACCGCCGAGGGCATGGTGCAGGGCGACCGCCTCGGAGCCTGCGGTATCTCCATGGGGGCGTGCATCGTCTACCGGGCGATGACGTTGGACAAGCGAATCGTCGCCGCGACCGCCATCCTCGGATCCACAGGCAGTCCACACCTGCAGCCGGCAAGTTTCTTCCCGGCGGCACTGCTGTCGCAGAACGCGGCGCAGGATGAGGTCGTCGATCCGCGCGAGGCGCGCGACTTCCACACCCGCCTCACGCCGCTGTACGCATCGATACCGGATCACCAGGCCTACATCGAGCTCGAAGGAGAGGGCCACATGATGAGCGAGAGCGGATGGGGGAAGCTGTGGAAGAATGCGGTCGAGTGGTTCGAGCGCTTCCTGCCATGTCAGGATCCCAAGCCGTCGCGCCGTTGAGCGCCCCGCTCGGTCATCCAGGTGGCTCGGTGGGCGGCGAATCTTCTTTTCTTGAACCCCGTGTCGTGAGGGCACCGAGCCAGGCCGTCACAACCGAGCGGTACTCGGATGGTGCCGATTCGCAGAAGCCGCCGTGCGCAGCCCCCTGAAATAGATGAAACGTCCCACGCCCATTCATGCCGTCACAAACCGCCCTGGCCTCCGCTACCGTGACTCGCCGGTCTTTACGACCCTGTAGGACGAGTGCAGGGGAGCGGACAGATCTTGCGTAGTCGACCGGGTTGTGAGCAAAGCCATCGAAACCGTGCTGGATACCGCCCCAGAAGACGAGCATGCGTGCGAAGGGAAATGCAGGGAGTCCCACTGCGGTGAATCGGTGTCCCACGGTAGTCACCAATCGATCGAATGGACATTCCAGAATGAGTCCCTCCGGTTCCACAAGGCCATCGGCGACGGCGCGGAGCACAGCAGCGCCTCCCATCGACGTGCCGTAAAGGACAAGTGGTTTCTCCGACGATCCGTCGATTGCCAACCGGCTCGCCGCCGCCACGTCCTTTGCCTCCTCAACCCCCAATGTGGTCACAGTTCCGTCTGAATCCCCGCACCCGCGAAAATCCACGAGCAAGACGTTCCAACCCAGGTCATGGAGGAAGCGCGACTGCGGCAACAGACTCGATCTGCAGGAGCTGTATCCCGGGAACAGGATGACCGTCCCTCTGGGGCAGGGAGAGGGCACCCACCAGGTTGCGAGCCGGGTGTTGTCGGATGCGGTGACTATCATTGCGCGATAGTCCAGACCGAGCTCTCGGGGTGTTTTCATATTCCGCGCCTTTGGAAGGACCGGCCCTGTTACGAGGACGCGGACTTTCTGTCGCAAGGAAAGCGACTCGGGTCGCGGGGTCCGCGTCCCGGCCGTGATGTAATGCGTCATCCGATAAGCGTGGATGTACGCGACAGCGTTGGCCAAGAGGAAACATGCGAAGAGAAGCGACATGACTGCCGCCCCACGCAGCCGGAGTCTCCGCTGCACCGTTCCCAACCGCGAGAATCTCATATCACTCTCTGTGCGCAGCCTCTCTGGCAATCTCCACGAGCTCCTCGTCACCAATCCGAACCGCTCGCTCCACATCCCCCTCGTCGGCGCGTGCCCCGTGATCCAGGAGGTATCGGGCGGCTTTCAGCCTCCTATTTTCCAGTGCGTAGGTGAGCGGGGTGCTGCAGGCCGATGCCTCGTTGATGTCCCAACGGTGCTCCACAAGTAGCCCCATCAGGTCTGGGTCGTCGTGGTTGATTGCCCAGAACAGCAAGGGAGGCGTTTCGACGTCTCCCCGGCATTGCCTGGCACCGCGATCCAGCAGGAATCGGACCAGTTCGACTGAGCCGGACTCGACAGCATGGTCCAGAGCGGTGATGCAAAAGGGGGGCTGTGTTTGCGCGTCGAGACGGGCTCGGCTCGCAAGGAGCGTCTTGACCACGGCGAGCGAGCCTGATCCCGCGGCAGACATGAGCGGCGTCTTGCCCTCCGCCGCATCCGTGACGTTTGGAGAGACTCCACGCGAGAGGAACTGCTGCACTAGTCCGACGTCTCCAGAACCGGCAGCGGATACCAGCGGAGGGACGCAGTCGAGCCCTGGCCTCCGAATGTCAAGCCCCGCGTCCAGAATTGCCTGTGCGAAGCCTGCCCAATGTTCCGCACACGCGCCCCCGAACCAAACTGCACCGTCCCTCCGTACGTCAATCGCATCGAGCAGAGGCCGGTATTTCGCATCGGCCATTCTCTTTTTCCATTCACCGTGCAGTCTGAGGTAGAGCTGCTGGAGCCATCGGCAGAAGGGATTCAACCCGAAGTCGCTTTTATTCTTGATGATCAGTTCTTCGCGATTGAACAAACCTGCCAGAGCCTGGTAGCGAGTAGACGGACCATCTGGGCCGTCATGGAGCTCGAGAAGATATGAGGTCGGATCGAGGTGGATGCCTCCAGGTTCAATGGGCAGGATTTCGCCCCTCAGCGCTCTTAGTTCCTTCACGAGGAGAGTCGGATCGAAAGCAGGGGTTTCTCCTTGCAGCAGCTCGAGGTGTTCCAAAACCACGGTGGACTCGAGGCTCTCTTGGCTTTCGGTGGGTCGTCGAAGGTGGAGGAGGGCAAGTTGCTTCCGCGTTCCCAGTATCGCCACCGTCCGGTAAACAAGGCGAGCCGGGGCTCCCCGATAGCTCCCAAGGATTCCAATGTCCACCGGGAATTCATTCCACGCATCGAGGATTCTCAATCTGACGTACCACTGGCCCGACTCGATCTTCCGCGCGGATTCGTTTCCGGGTATCAGTGGATCCTCAAACAGCTGGCACGGTTCGAGCCAGTCAAGAGCCTGATCCCAGGAAGACACACCTTCCCCGGCACAGAGCGGCGACCAACAGCCCAACGAGATCACGAGCAACAATTCGATCTGCAAACGGTCAGAAAGCCGAATATTCGTCCGCATGACAACTCTCCTGCGAATCAATGTATGGTCAGCATATACTCCCAGCACGATTATCGCCTGATGACTGCTTTGTGCGATAACACGACACACAACTTTGCACTGGTAGGAGCATAGCACGTGCAGGGCCGGGATCCGGGAGCAGCCGAGCGGAGATTCTGGAGATCCGGGCACCGCGGAGATCGATTCGGCGCACGGCCAGTGCTTGGAGGCGATATGCATGGCGACGCATATCCCAACGCGGCGGAGCCGCAACCAAATAGGCAAGACCCAGGCACGCCGCAAGACCCTTCCGAGCACCTCTCAGGAAAGCAGGAAGTTAGGAAGGCAGGAAGGGGTCTGTTCGATGCCACCCTGCGCTCCGGAGATGACTGCTCCGCTCCTGCATTCCTCCCTTCCTGCTTTCCTGAGAGGGGTTCGGAGGATCTCACCCACTCGAACGTTTTGCCATTTCGTGTCAACACTCA
>JACPPM010000320.1 GCA_016191015.1 Acidobacteriota bacterium
ACCGATTGCTGCTCGAGCGTGTGGAGTTTCAGGGGGTCACATACGCCACGGCCAGCTACGACACGACGGATCGCGTGATAGGATACATGGAGAGCGGCCAGAGCGAAACGCTGGAATATGTGGACGGCTACACCGTGAAGCGCGATGCCTCGGGCAACGAGTGGAAATACTATTTCGACGACGAAGGCGTGATCACCAAACGGATCGACCCCCTCGGCAATTCGCGCGATTACGTCTACAATCTGAACAAGTCCCTGCAGTCCATGACCGAAGAGGACGGCGGGCAGTGGCAGTACCAGTACGATGAGAGTACGCGTGTTAGCCGGATCACTCGCACGAAGGGCGACAACACCTGGGCATCGGACATCACGTACGACACGGCGGGCTACCCTGAGCCGGCGAAGATCCTGGGACCGTCGGGATGGGGCGGGCTTGCGTTCGGTCATGATCAGAACGGTAACGTCACAGACGTCCGGCGAGTTCAGACCGACAATGCGACCGAGGATCTGCTCTACACAATCGAGCGCAACGGCACGGGCGAGCCCACGGCGGTCGTCGACGCCTCCGGTGCGCGGACCGAGTACGTTTACAGCACGAACGGTCTGGTGGAACGGGTCAAGCTGCCGCCGAACAACAGCGATCGTGTCTCGCCCGAATACTCATTCGCGTACGATCCCGCGGGACGTATCACGAGCATCACCGATCCGCTGAGCCGGGTCACGACGGCCGTATACGATAGTCTCGACCGCCTCACTCAGGCGACCCTGCCAGATCCCGGGACAGGTGCAGTGGGCTTCGTGTGGCAACAGAGTTTTGGCTCGACCCCCTCAGATAGCTTGTTCCAGAGGACCGCAACAGATTTCAACGGCCAGACAACGAACTCGTTCGTGGATGTCTGGGGCCACTTGACGAAGGCTGTTGACGCCGCTGGCAACGAGTTCAAGCTCACGTGGAGCGACGGTTTGCCAGTCGAGTTCGAAGACGCCGAGCACAATCGAACGACCTACACGTTTGACGAGCTTTTGCGTCTCAAGCAGATCTTGCACCCTGAAGGCACGACGACCCAATTCACCTACACGCCCTTGAGCCAAGTCGAGACTCGCCGCGATCGCAAGAACCAGCTCGCCACGTTCGGCTACGATGATCTCGGGCGGCTCGTGACACGCCAGTACCCGGACGGCACGATCGCCTACGAGTACAGCGGTCCCGTGATCTCGACTGTTCGAGACAACGCCGAAGGCGGCGGCGAAAAGCTCACGAGCTACGTCTTTGATCAAAGCCTGCGCCTCACAGCGGTCACGAACGACCGCGGAGTCGTCGAGTACCAGTGGCTGCCAGGAGACATGCTCGGCGGGTACCGCGTCGACGCAGGCTCCTGGATCAACTACAGCTACTATCCAAGCGGCGACATGCACACGATCCAGCGCCAGGGCGACGCGAGCCCGTTCGAGTACACGTACCTGCTCGACGGCGCCCGGGAGCTGCTCCGGTACTCGAACAACAGCACCGTGAATTACACCTGGGACGACCTCGGCCGCGTCGTCACGCTGACGAACCTCGATCCAATCGGCGGCTTGATCTCCCGATACAGCTATGTCTACGACCTGGATCATTCGACCGCACAGTTCACAAAGAAAGGCATGCGCGTCGCCATGACGGAAGACCTTTCAAGCGGCTCGACGGGCCAGGAACGGTACTTCTTCGACAACCTCTACCAGCTGACCCGGACCATCTACCCCAACGGCGAAGACCATGCCTGGGCCTACGACCGCATCGGCGACCGCATGTCGTCCTCCGTGACGGTCCCTGGCGAGAGCGCGGTCGTCAACAACTACACGTACTTGTCAAACGGCCGAGGCGGCAACTCCCAGCGCCTCCAAAGCGACGGTGTGAATGCCTATGGCTGGGATAGCAACGGCAATATGTCCACCAAGACTGCCGCAGACGGTACCCACTACTACACGTGGAACTCCCGCAACATGCTCACGGGGATCACCGCGCCGGGGCTTTCCGCGCTCCACAGCTACGATTTCGCATACGGACGCACGAAAAAGGTGATTGATTCGACCACTGTAGAATATCAGTATTCGGGATGGGATCTCGCCAAGGAGTCCGGGCCTTCTGGGGCCGCGGACTACTTGTTCGGACGGGACGTCGACGAGATCTTGAATGTGCAAATCCAGGGGAGCGACTACTACTACTCTGCTGACGTGGTCGGTTCCGTGAGACATGTATCAGACTCGGTTGGCCAGGTCAGGAACCGCTACGTCTACGGCGTCTGGGGCGAGATCCGAGAGCAAACTATCGGCATCCCCAACGCATTTCTTTTTTCGGGTCGCGAGAATGCAGATGACGGACTGCTTGCATACCGGCATCGGTACTATCAGCCGACTAGTGGGCGCTTCGTTTCGGAAGACCCCATCCGGTTCGGGGGACGCGACAGTAATTTCTTTCGGTACGTCCTTAACACTCCCACTGAGTTCGCCGACCCGTCCGGGCTCTGGGCTGGGGTCGACGACGCGGTTTTTGCGGGTGGGGGCGCCATAGTGGGGCTCGTGGGTCAGGGGATCGGAGACCTTCTCGCTGGTCAACTCAGTGGTTGGGAGGACTATGTGGGGGCCGCCATTGGCGGCGCGGTGGGCGGTGAGGCGCTGCTGTATACAGGTCCGGTGCTCGCCGGTGCGGCAGGTGGAGCCGCCGCCAACGCCGCCAAACAACTCCTGAAGAACATTTCGGGGAAACAGTGCGGATACGACCTACAGACCCTGCTGCTAGATACCGGATTGGGCGCGCTGACAGGCTACGTGCCAGGAGCCAAGCTGCAGGGCATTACGACAGGCAGGAACAGCTACAACGCAATCTACAAGCACATGAGTTCGAAGCTAGCGCGAGGACGGGTGTCGACTGTCACCCCGAGCACGGCGGCGAAGATGCTGGTTGGTCGTGCTGCCGATACCGGCATGGTGCCTGGTGCCGGCGCGGGAGCAGTAGCTGGCCTCGGAGAAGCATCCCTTCTTTCGTCCGAGGAGGAATGCCCATGCGAATAACTGCTGGCGATACTGCCGGTCGGCACTTCACCGCGTGTGGATCTGCGTATCTGGTCGGGCTTGTTGTCACTGGTGTGCCACTTTGTGGTGGACTGTATGGGGTGTTTCGAGGGATGCCCGGGTCCTGGAATATGATGATCCTTGGCATCCTGGGGTACGGTGTTTGGTGTGGTTGGCTAGGCTATTTCCGGCTGACCATCGGGAAGGATACGATCACTTATCGCGCTCTCTTCCGTGGCACAACCTCCATAGCGCTAAGCCAGATCTGGCAGGTCAAGTACCATTGCAGACCAACTCCGTTCAAGCCGACGATCAGGCTTGAGATCGAGGCCCAGCCTGGCATGGGATGCAAGCCAATCCTCATCAATCTGAAGGTCTTCAGCAGGGAAGCAAGAGCGCGATTATCGGAGCTGCTTGACATCAAGGCGAACTCATCCGCTCCCGGGGGTGGCGTCCTCGTCACCCAGAAACCGAAACTCTAGTTCGATTGGCCCGTTTTTGACTGCGCCAACTCTCCTGGTCAAGCGGAAGCGGGAGCGTCCGGAACAGCACGAGAATGCGCGATCACGTCCAACGCGGGTGTGGGCGTGCGACTCGGGGACGATTCACAGCTGACGGTGAGCCTCCAGAACTGCACGATCAGCGGCAATCAGCAGGGCGGTGCAACCCTAACCGGCACCTACAACCAGGACATTCGGGAGAACTACTGGGGCGACTGGACTGGCCCCGCGGGGCTGGGCCGGGGTTCTGGCGATAGCGTTGGTTCGGCGTATCTCATCTACGAGCCTTGGCTCGAGTCTCCATTCTCGGAGAGCTTCTCAATAAGCGAGGGATGGGCGAGCAATCGGGTCGCGCCGTCCCGCCAATCAGAGGTGTACTTCTGGGCGTCATCGCCTGCCAGTGCGGCTTGGACGTTCGAGATCCGCAGCGAGGACAGTAGCCTGCAGCACCTTTCCGAACGAAACGGGAATCAGTTCTTACATCGGTGGGACTGTTTGGATCAGCAAGGCCTGCCGCTTGCCGCGGGATACTACAATTGGCGCCTGACTGCAGCACGGTCCGAGAACC
>JACPPM010000315.1 GCA_016191015.1 Acidobacteriota bacterium
ATCAGAGTGGCTCGGAAGAACGCTCTCACGCTCCACGCTCCAGGCCCGCGAAGCGGGCCGGACGCTCTCACGCGCGGCGGAGACGCAACCTCTTTGGTTGCGGCTCGGCCGCGTTAGGGGCTAGGGGCTCGGACCACTTGGGTGGCGATCCTCACAGATGTGTTGTGTGGCGCGTGGATGGTGAAACGGCGATCCAAACCACCAAGACTGCAAGGGGCGAGAGAATCCCCCGGGCCGTATCGCGGGTTTCTTGCGGGGGGCACCGGCGCCCGTCTCGGTTGCGGCATCTCCGCCCTTGAGGGTGACCACTATTCCGGCTTCCGAATCTCCGTCTCTGGGAATGCACCTGTTCGATAGAACTCGTCGAGAAGCAGGTCCTTCTCGCGGAAGCGAGCAATCAGCCAGTTTGACAACGACGGCTCATCATCCGGCAGACTCTCGATGGGTGTCCGCCGAACGTGGATGTGGACGACGCGGGCGTATCCGAGAATGTGTTGCCAGATCGTGGGCACACCGGTGACGTAGCCAATCGTCAGGTCGTAGACCGCGGTTACATGCCCGCGCAGACCTTGGACCGAGGACGCGAATCCCTTGGTGCGAGGGACGAGCAGATGATCGAGAGGCCGCAAGCCCCTCGACAGTGCATACTTCCGGCTGGCCTCGAGTTTCTTCTGCGTCACGCGCGTGCCCTCGGCGAAGAGCATGAGCCAGATCGGAATTCGCTGCTCGCGGATGTGTCGGAAGGTGTTCATCACGCGGGTCTGATCCGCGGTCCAGTCGCGCTTTACGAAAAGACATCCGATGAAGAGCATGCCCCATCCGACGCCGGGGACGTACTTGATGGGGTCCTTCACGAACCACTTCAGATCGCCCAGCCGGCGTTTGGAGCGGGCGAAGGCCATAAGGGTTGTGATGTCCGGCATGTTCTGATGGTTAGCCACGATGATCGCATTTTCGGCGAGCGGCACATCAGACCCGGTCACTCGGAGGCGATATCGGTAAAGCAGTCGCGCCAGGCTGACCCCCCATCCCCACCACGTGTTGGCGCACCAGCGGTTGAACCTGCGAAACGCCGAACGTGAAAAGCCCGCGATCAGCAGGCTGGCGGCCTGGAGCAGGTTGACCGCGATGAGAGTCGTGAAAAGGAACACGGCGGCCGGCAGACCTCGAGCAATCGCGAGCAGCTTGACGAACGGGGCGCTGGGGCTACGGAGTGGTGGCAACGGCACGAACGGAACCCTAACAGTTTCTGCGGCCCCGTCAAGAGGCCGGTTGCAGCCCGTATCCGCGGCCATGCCGCGGATCTGGGCAATTCAGGATTCAAGATCAAAAGCAGATACTCAGGCAGGTTATCCACAGAAGGCACAGAACGCGCAAAAGGCACAAAAGGAATGAATGAAAAAGAGGCATTGAACATTTGTGACTTCAGCGCGTATTGTGCATTTTGTGGTGGGTTCTACCTGACCTGAGCAGTTACGATCCCGGGTACAGGTACCTGCCTCCGGCCCTGGTACGGATCCATGCAGGGTGGATTTCATGACTTCGCCCCAGCCTCGCGCCGATTCAGGTTGGCCTTTGCGATCGGGCCATCCCGCGCTATAATGTGGCCCTATGAACGCTGCTCTCTATCACCCGCCTCGGTAGGTCCGAGGCTCGGTTCGGGCCCGAGCACCCCCATCCCCCTTTTCGTCTTCAGTTGTCAGCGTATCCGGCAACTCTAACAAGAGGTGGTTTGGTGTGTTTGTCTCCAACGTTCCTGGATTGGTCGGTGCTCGGACTTCTCGGCGCGGTGCATTCTTCACGTTTCTTCTGCTCGCCATCGAGTTCTTCGATGAGATGGTTTTTGGTGCGCGTGAGGCGGCTTGGCCACTTCTCCGAAATGACCTGGGGCTGACATACGAGCAGGTCGGTCTGCTGTTGGGCCTTCCCTGTTTCCTCGCCAGCTTCATCGAACCGCTCATCGGGCTTCTCGGCGACGCGGGACGGCGACGAGTCCTGATCGTCGGTGGCGGCACCTGCATGGCATTGGCGCTGCTGGTCGTGGGTTCTGCCCACACGTTTCCGGTGCTCCTCATCGCGCTTCTGGTGCTGGCGCCTGCATCAGGCGCGTTCGTCAGCCTCTCTCAAGCAAGTCTGATGGACTCGAACGCATTTCGGCACGAGCACCTCATGGCCCGTTGGACGTTCGCCGGCTCGTTGGGTCTCGTCGTCGGGCCGCTCGTCCTCGCCGGCGCCATGTGGATGGGCGTGGGGTGGAATGGTCTGTTCCTTGCCCTCGCCTGTTCGGCCATCGCCCTGACGGCGCTTGCCGCTCGAGCGGATTTTGGCGAACACAATGGCCCGGCGGCGATGAACATCCGCTCCGGTTTGCGTGGAGCTCTGCAGGCCATCAGGCGGTCGGAGGTTTGGCGCTGGCTCCTCCTGCTCGTGTTCTCAGACTTCATGTTGGACGTCCTCCTCGGATTTCTGGCGCTCTACCTGGTGGATGTGGCGCACGTCACCCCGGGGACGGCCTGGACGGCTGTGGCCGTATGGTCGGGTGTGGGCCTGCTCGGCGACGCCTTGCTGATTCCTCTGCTGGAGAAGGTGCGGGGACTGGCGTATCTACGCTACAGCGCAGCAGTGATGTTCCTGCTGTATCCGGCCTTCTTGCTGACGCCCTGGTTCGGGGGCAAGCTCATCCTCCTGGCCCTGATGGGGTTCTTCAACTCGGGCTGGTACGCCATCCTCCAGGGCCGATTGTACTCGACAATGCCAGGACAGTCGGGCACGGTCGTCGCACTGAGCTCCGGTCTTGGAATCGTAGCTGCGCTGATTCCAATGCTCCTGGGAGTCATGGCCCAGCACACAGGCTTGGAGCCGATGATGTGGGTGCTCCTCCTCGGGCCAACGGCGCTGCTCATCGGGCTGCGCACGCGCGAGTCTCGGGATCCCTGAAGACGAGGTCCATGTCCCGGCTTTTCATGCCCGGGACCGATTCTGATAGGCTAGTAAGATGGCTGTCGAATCATTGAGTCGACCGGAGCTGAGTGAGCGCGGACGGGAGCTCGAGGGACTGCTGCGCGAGCGCATCCTTGTTCTCGACGGAGCCACGGGCACAATGCTCCAGCGCCAGGGACTGACCGACGCCGACTTCGGCGGCCAGGCGTACGAGGGGTGCAACGAATTTCTCGTCGTCACCCGGCCCGATGTCGTCCAATCGGTGCATGCCGCGTACCTGGAAGCGGGGGCCGATATCGTGGAGACCAACACCTTCGGCGCCACGCCGGTAGTGCTGGCCGAATACGGCCTCCAGGATCGAGCGCTCGAGATCAACGAGAAGGCTGCGCGGCTCGCGCGCGAGGTGGCGGCCCGATTCCCGGGACAGCGCTTTGTCGCCGGGTCGATGGGACCGACGACCAAAGCCATCTCCGTCACGGGGGGCATGTCTTTCGAGGAGCTCTCAGAAAGCTACCGTGTGCAGGCGCTGGGTCTATTGCGCGGCGGGGCTGATGTGTTGGTGCTCGAAACCGCCTATGACACCCGCAATGTGAAGGCAGGGATCATCGCCATCGAGAAGGCGAGCCACGAAGTCGGCTTCCGAGTGCCGCTGATGCTGTCGGCGACAATCGAGCAGCAGGGGACGATGTTGGCGGGTCAGGCGATCGATGCGTTTTATGCGTCGGTGGAGCACGCCGGGATGACGAGCGTGGGGCTCAACTGCGCCACGGGTCCCGAGTTCATGACCGATCACATCCGGACACTCGCGCGCATCGCGCGCTGTTTCATCTCCTGCTACCCCAACGCCGGGCTCCCGGATGAGAACGGCAGGTACCGTGAGACGCCTGGGATGCTCGCCGAGGCCCTCGGCCGTTTCGTCGAACACGGATGGGTGAACCTGCTGGGAGGCTGCTGCGGCACATCGCCGGATCACATCCGCGCCATCGCCGACGTCGCGCGCGCCGGCAAACCGCGAATTCCCGTCGACCCTCGGATCTCGCACCTGAGCGGGATCGAGTACGTGGCGTGTGAGGAATCGAGCAGGCCGTTGATCGTAGGTGAGCGCACGAACGTGAACGGGAGCCGGAAGTTTCGCGAGCTTGTGGCCGGAGAGAAGTTCGAAGAAGCATCCGAGATCGGGCGGAAGCAGGTGAAGGCCGGCGCCCAGATTCTGGACATCTGCATGACCAGCACGGAACGCGACGAGGCCCTGGATCTGGAGAGGTTTCTTCCGGTGCTGACCAGGATGGTCAAGGTGCCGCTGATGTTCGATTCGATGGATCCGCGTGCGATCGAGCGAGCGCTGACCTGGTGCCAGGGCAAGGCCATCATCAACTCGATCAATCTGGAAGATGGCGAGGATCGGTTCGCGCGTGTCGTCCCGCTCGCCCTTCGCTACGGTGCAGCGCTCGTTGTCGGATGTATCGACGAACAGGGACAGGCGATCACAGCGGAAGCAAAATTGAGAGTGGCCGATCGTTCGTTCACCCTGCTCAGGACCAAGTATGGCGTCCGCACAGAGGACATTATCTGGGATGCCCTGGTTTTTCCGTGCGCATCCGGCGACAAGAACTACGTCGGCTCAGCCGCTCATACGGTCGAAGCCGTCCGGCTATTGAAAGAACGCTACCCGGAGACGCGCACAGTCCTCGGCATTTCGAACGTGTCCTTCGGACTCCCCGAGGCGGGTCGCGAAGTTCTCAACGCCGTGTTCCTCTACCACGCCACCAAGGCAGGCCTCGACTACGCCATCGTCAGCTCCGAGAAACTGGTCCGATATGCGAGCATCCCTGAAGAGGAACGCCGGCTTTCCGAGGATCTCCTGTTCAATCGCGGCAACGACCCGATTGCGGCCTTCGCGGCTTTTTATCGAGGCAAAAGCAAGCGAGGCTCCGCTGCCCCCGTACACCGGGCTCTTTCGCTCGACGAGCGGCTGGCGCGATACGTCGTCGAAGGCAGCAAGGACGGGCTGATTCCGGACATTGAAGAGAAATTGAAGACCGCTGCGCCACTCGATATCGTCAACGGGCCGCTCATGAAGGGAATGGAGGAGGTCGGCAGACTCTTCAATAACAACGAGCTGATCGTGGCCGAGGTCCTCCAGAGTGCGGAAGTCATGAAAGCGGCCGTGGCGCATCTCGAGAAATACATGGAGCGCCGCGAAACCTCGACCAGGGGGAAGCTCCTGCTCGCCACCGTCAAAGGTGACGTGCATGATATCGGCAAGAACCTGGTCGAGATCATCCTGTCCAACAACGGCTATCAGGTCGTCAATCTTGGGATCAAAGTCCCACCCGGGGTCATTATCGAAGCTGTGCGCGAACACAAGCCGGACTTGATCGGGCTATCAGGATTGCTCGTGAAGTCCGCCCAGCAGATGGTGGTCACGGCCGAGGATATCAAGGCCGCGGGCATCAGGCTGCCGATTCTCGTCGGCGGCGCGGCGCTCACCAAGAAATTCACCTACACGCGGATCCAGCCAGCCTACGGGTCGACCGTCGTCTACGCCAAGGACGCCATGAACGGCCTCGACATCGCCAACCAGCTTATCGATCCGCAGTCCCGGTCCAGGCTCGAGGAGTCCATCGCAGCCGATGCCGCCCATTTGAGCGTGACGCCGGCGGCTTCCCCACTGCCCGCAGCTGCCCCAGGGAAGGCCCGATCGCGGCGCATCCAGCCCGAGCCCCCTCGCCGCCCCCCGAACCTCGCGAGGCACATCGTCGACGTGCCGATCGCGGATGTCTGGCCGTACATCAACCGACAGATGCTGCTTGGAAAACACATGGGGCTGCGAGGTCCGGTAGAGAAACTCGCCGAAGAAGCCGATGCGAAGTACCTGGAAGTTGAAGCGATCATACGGGACGTCCAGCAAAGGGCCGAATCCGGCTGGATGCGTGCGCGCGGCGTGTACCGCTACTTCCAGGCGAGCGCCGATAGGAACGACATCGTGATCTACGATGATGCCGGCGATGAGATCGAGCGATTCACGTTTCCGCGACAGCCGGGAGAAGACGGCCTCTGCCTTGCCGACTTCGTCGCTCCCGGAGGCGAAGGCCATGACAGCGTCGGGATGTTTGTGGTGACGTGCGGCCACGGTATCCGGCAGCGAGCTGAGGAGCTCAAGGAGGCGGGCCAGTACCTGCTCTCACACGCGCTGCAGGCGCTGGCGATCGAATCGGCTGAGGCGATGGCCGAGCTTGTCCACAGGAGGATGCGCACCGAATGGGGAATCGCCGATCCGGCGGATCTCGCTGTCCGCGACATTCTCCAGGCCCACTACAGGGGGCTGCGCGTGAGCTTCGGCTATCCCGCTTGCCCGAACCTCGCCGACCAGGACATCCTCTGGCGACTGCTCACCCCGCGAGAGATCGGGGTGCAGCTCACGGACGGGTACATGATGGACCCGGAGGCAAGCGTCAGCGCGTTGGTTTTTCATCACCCGCAAGCACGATACTTCAACGTAGCCGTCAGCAGTTAGCCTTTAGCTCCGGACCGATTTGGGTCGGTGGCGGCGCCGTCATATTGAGGGTGAGTGACTGCTCAGGTCAGCCAGAAGCTACCACAAAACGCACAATACGCGCAGAAGTCACAAATGTTCAATACCTCTTTTTCAGCCATCCAGGGCCCCGTCAAAGTCCCGTGCTAACCACAGATTTCACAGATTCTTCGCGCAGATTCCGCCGATGGCTTCGCGAGGCCGGTGGCATTCGCTTTGAGGAGCGCTCTGCGATGAGTGAGGATCCAAT
>JACPPM010000329.1 GCA_016191015.1 Acidobacteriota bacterium
GCCGTCCCACACACGAGTCGACAAGGTCAGGCATCTCTTGACAGAAAGAAATCTCGACCGCTTCGGTGCCACGACGAGCGTTGCATCTGGGCTAGGCCCGTCACTCAGGCTTCCCCCGCTTTTGCATTTTTAATTTTGCATTTTTAATTCCTGAATCCGCGCGTCTTACGCGCGGATTCAGGGCCTCACTTTTCCGCTTGACAAGTTGTTTACGTCTGTCGTATATTCCGGGAAGCTTGCTTTTGATTCTGCTTCTCCTTGGGTGGGAGAATGGGGGAAGGTTTTTCTCGATCTTGCGGGAAAGGTGGAGAAATGGCGAAGCCTGACAGGCGACTACTTCGCGACCTCGAACTGGAAGTGATGAATGAGATCTGGCGTCTCCGGAAGGCGCCTCTCAGGGGAATCCACAGCGAAATCGTCAAGAAGCGCAAAGTGGCCTATACGACGATCGCGACGGTAGTCGAACGGCTTGTAGTAAAGGGGTTCATCCGGAGGCACGACGATCAGCCGATCTATCACTATTCGGCGATCCTCTCCAACAAGGAGGTCGTGACCGCCTTCGTGAACCACGTCAAGAACCACATCTACGAGGGGCGTAAGTTCCTTTCTTCGATGTAGTCTCGGATCATTGTCGGAGTGCGTCGGGGATCCAAGTTCAAAGTTCAAGGTTCAAAGTTCAAGGGGACTGGGGAAGCCGGGAATGGGAACGGCACCCGCTGACGACCTGGACCGCTCGCTGACGCTCGCGGCTCTGCCAGACTGCACGGTCGGAGTCCAGGAAGTTACCGTCCGTGTGATGTCGGTGCAGGTTGGGGCACGTGCGCGCAGAACCGCCCGTGCTGAGTGCTGGGTGCTGCCGCCCGGCGGTCGAGACACTCAGGGCCACGCTCGGCCTGACCACTGCCAGGGACGAGCGGTCATTGTAAAGATGCGCGACGGGTACTAGACTGGTCGGAGCAGGGATCGGGAGAGGAGGAGAGTCATGCGTGTGATGAGTGTGCTGGGCGTGGCGTGTGCCGCCGGCGTTGGGCTGGGAGCATGGGATGGTGGGGCGCGTCAGTCGGAGAAGGTCTGGGTTTTCCTGCGTGACAAGGGGGTCGTGGACGTCCGAGCTGCGGTCGACACGGCGGCCGGGGCGTTGCCCGGGAGTGTCAAGGCGCGCTGGGCTCGCGCTGATTGGCGTGGCGATGAGGGAGATCTGCCCGTGAGCGAGGTGTACACGCAGGCATTGTCGGATGCCGGCGTTCGGGTACTGCGCAGCAGCCGGTGGCTGAATGCCGTGTCCGCCCGGCTTTCATCCGATCAGAAGCTCGCGATCGAGAAGATGCCGTTCGTCCTGCACACGCGGCCGGTGGCCGTCTATCGACGCCCGTTGGAACCGATAGTCCCGGTTACCCCGATCGCGGCCGGCGGCAGATCGGTCGGAGCGCACACGATGAGCTACGGCCCTTCCCTCTCTCAATGGCAGATGGTCCAGGTGCCTCTCTTGCACGATCTCGGCTACACGGGGAGCGGCGTGACGATCTGCATGATGGACACTGGATTCAAGAAGGACCACGAGGTTTTCGCGAGCACGACGAGGGCCGACGAATGGGATTTCATCTTTGACGACGGAAACACGCAGGACGAGCCCGGAGACGCTCCCGGCGCCGAGAGCCACGGGACGAGCACCTGGTCGCTGACGGGCGGGCGCAAGGACGGGACGCTCATCGGCGGCGCTTTCTCCGCGCGTTTCCTCCTGGCGAAGACCGAGGATATCCGCAGCGAAACTGTGGTCGAAGAGGACAATTGGGTGGCGGCCCTGGAGTGGGCCGACGAGAGGGGCGCTGACATCGTCAGCAGCTCGCTGGGATACTCCGACTGGTATTCCGCCAACGACTTCGACGGGAGAACGGCGATCACGTCGATAGCGGCGAGCGCTGCCGCGAAGCGCGGCATCCTTGTGGTGAACGCAATGGGTAACGAGGGCCCGGGCCGTCAGAGCCTGACGGCTCCCGCCGACGCGTTCGGGATCGTGGCGGTCGGAGCGGTCGATTCAGGCCGCCGCATCGCCTCATTCAGCTCACGCGGCCCCTCCGCCGACGACCGACTCAAGCCCGAGGTCTGCGCTCAGGGCGTTGCTGCCTTCGTCGCATCGAGCTTCGACACGACCGACTACGGGACGGGGAATGGAACCTCCTTTTCGTGCCCGATCACGGCCGGTGCCGCCGGCGCGCTGCTCTCTGCGCGACGCGACTGGAGCCCCGGGCAGCTCCGCGAAGCCCTCACGATGACCGCCTCGCGCGCTTCCGCCCCTGATAACAACTACGGACGCGGGATCGTGCAAGTCCTGGCTGCCTACAACTACCTGCCGCGCAACGCCGTGGAGATCGATCACACCGCACTCGGCAACCAATCGGCCGCGACTAGCGGATACAAGGTGACTGCGGTTGTCCGTGCATACTGGGGAGTCGACGAGTCACAGCTGATGCTCTATTACAGGACGGCAGCAGCAGGAGCGTTCCAGAGCATTCCGCTTCAGAAGAAGTCGAACAACAAGTTCAGCGCGACGATTCCGCGCCAGCCGGCCTCAACCACGGTCTCCTACTACCTGCAGGCCAAGGACACCAAAGGCCGGAAGCGACGCAGGCCGTACGACTCGCCGGCGACTCTGTACAGCTTCCTCGTCGTGCCCTGATCGCTCGGGCGGAACCAGGCGCCTACCCGATCGGGACATCGATGGCTCCCTCGCGGAGCTGGTTGGTCTTGGGGAGGGTGATCTCCAGGACGCCATTGCGGAGCTCGGCCTTGACGGCCTCCGTGTCAACGGCGGGGGGCAGGGCGAGTGTCCGGGAGAAGGCGCCGAAGTGGCGTTCGATCCTGTGATAGTTCTCCTCCTTGACGTCTTTGCTGAACTTGCGTTCGCCCTGGAGGACGAGGCTGTTCTGATCGATCCGGATTTCGACATCATCTCGCGCAAGGCCGGGGAGCTCAGCGATCAGCACGATCGCGTCATTGGTCTCGTAGACGTCCATGGGAGGAGACCAGACGCCGGCGACCTCGTCGGTATCGCCGGCGTGCAGGAACGCGTCCACCAAGAGGCGGTGCATCTTCTCCTGGAGCTCGAACAGGTCCCTCAACGGGTCGTCGCTCTTCATCGGTTTCACGGTCTTTCCTCCCGTCTCTCGACCGACAGGTTCACGAACACGGATCTTTTCCCGACCTCGATCAACAGGGACGCGAGGAAGGTTTCGAACTTGTGGAGGATCGTCAGGAGGGACGGGAGGCTCCTCGCCTTCTTGACCTCCTCGAGGAAGAGGTCGAAGTCCTGCCAATCCTTGTACATGAGGTACTTCAAGCTGGACTGCTGGAAATCGACGATATTGCGGATGAGGTTGGACATCTCTTCGATGTCCCGCTTTCGGATGAATGCACGGATCTGTTCGAACAACACATTCAGGTCCCGCCTTAACTGGATCGACTGCGCCTGCCTCGTCACATAGCTGTCGAAGACCTCCTCGCCACGCACCTCCGGATGGATTGTCTGGATCAGGGTGACGATCGCTTCCTGGAAGCTGCGCTTCAGGATTCCGAACGCGTTTTCGACCTTGACCTTGATCGCCTCGCCCGACTGCGAATCGGAGAAGTCGAGGAGCTCGAGCTGATAGACCTTCTTCGCCTCCATCTCCAGGCAGTAGGCCGCGCTTTCAATCCCCTCGTAGGCCGAGCTCCCCTTCTCGAACACCTCGGCGCTCCGGTCGTGAAGCCTGCGAGTGAGCTGGCGCAGCTCATGTCGGACCAGGCAGAAGATCAGGAGACCGCGTTTGAGCGGTCCCTCGCGCTGCAGGTCCTTCCCGATGAAGTCCAAATACCGCATCTGCCGGTTCAGCTCGAGGAAGAGCCGTGCCAGCTCCTTTTTCACCGTGGCGCTCTCGGTGTCGTAGATAACGCGGCAGACGAATGGGTTCGAGATCCGATCGTAGTAGGGCTTGAACTTGCGATCGAGCAGGTATGTCAGGAAGCCGTTGCGATTGACTTCGCGCGTCAGGAGGCGGCCGGCGCTGAGGAATGAGTGAAACGAGATCTTGGGGAGACGACACATCTCGCCGAGGATCAGCCTGAAATCGGCCACGGCTTCGCCCAGCACGTCCATCGCCTCCGCGAAGCCGTTTTCGTGATGAGCACGGGCCTCTTTCGGCCGGATCCCGTAATAGCGGTTGATATTGCTCTCGAGGAAGTCCTCGAATCGCGAGTACGCCACATCCCCGCTCGACTGGATCAGACTGACCAGATGCCCCATTCGTTCGACGCCGTCCTTCAGGATCTTCAACTCCTCTGAGAAGTCTTTCACAGTGATGTTTCTGACGACCTCTTCGGAGAAGGGCTGATTCTTGAGAGTGAAGAAACGGTCGAGGGAACGGAGCCATACCTCGAGCTCGAAGACGAAGTCCGTCTTCTTCGCGGCTTCGATGTCCTTGAACCACGCCTCGAGCTGGGTCTCCACCTTCGGCGGCTTCTCGCCGCGCAGCGGCTGCGTCGCGTCCGGGGGAAGTTGAGGTCGGAGGAAATACTCCGACAACTGTCCGACAGTTATCTGGTTCATTATTCTTGTTCGAAAATGCCAGAAAGCGGCGGTTATGTCAAGGAATCATGTAGTCGCCAGATCCGGCGATAAGGGCGCATCTGCGGCGTCGCCTTCGTCGCTGCGGTGCTCACGTACGAGGGGGAGATACTCGTAGAGACTTCGCAGCCATCGGTGCAGCAGTGCTTTCGCAGCTCGACATCGTTCCTCTCGGCAGTCTCTCCCAGTCTCTACGAGACTGGTGCACCTGCAGCCTTCTCGCGGGCCTGGGCTCTCGGTCCCTTGCGACGTTGTCAGCGGATTAGCGTCTTACAAGTTGCGTGTTGACACGAAATGGCAAGAATGCGAGGGGGCAAGATCTTCCGA
>JACPPM010000316.1 GCA_016191015.1 Acidobacteriota bacterium
AGGGTCTTGCAGCGTGCATGGGTCTTGCCTGTTTGGTTGCGGCTCCGCCGCGTTAGGACTCACCACGGAGACACGGAGAGCACAGAGATCCACGGAGACTATCCTTTGGGGAGGTCAAGTTCCAGACCCCCAGCCATATCTTTGCCCGGATGGTGCACCGGAACACAGACATGTGAGCTTACCGAGAGACCAACGCTCTTCATTTCAGCAATGAAACAAATGTAACTACTCAGGTACTGGCCGATAACGGCCGTTCCTCTCACCGCAGAGACGCTGAGGACGCGGAGAGGTCCTTGGAGGCGTCCCCCCCTCTGCGTTCTCTGCGTCTCTGCGGTGGGTCTCACCTCGGTGTACCCAGCACCTGAGCAGTTACCAAATTTCATAAACCGACTCCAGCAACCCCGGTCCAAGGTACCTGTGCACCTCAATAGCACAACCAATGAGCTTGTGTGAGATTTCGTTTGTGTGCGTTTGAGTAATCATCTCCGTGTATCTTCGTGCTCTCCGTGGTTTTCTTCTTCTACTTCGCTTCGGGCCGGAGCAGTGGGAACAGGATGACCTCGCGGATATTGGGGGAGCTCGTCAGGAGCATGGTCAGGCGGTCGACGCCGATCCCTTCGCCGGCGGTGGGCGGGAGCCCGTACCTGAGGGCTCGGATGTAGTCGTGATCGATGAGGTGCGCCTCCTCGTCGCCGGCTTTCCGGTCCGTCCCCTGCTCCTCGAACCGTCGCAGCTGCTCGACCGGGTCGTTCAGCTCGCTGAATCCGTTCGCGACCTCCATTCCCCCGATCCAGAGCTCGAACCTTTGGACAAATTCCGGCCGGTCCGGGTGCTGCTTCGACAGCGGCGAGATGCTGGTCGGGTGATCGGTGATGAACGTGGGTCTCTGCAGTTTCGGTTTGACGTAGCGGTCGAAGAGGTAGTCGAGCGCTTTCCCATGCGTCTTCGGGCCGCTCATCCCCCACCTCAGCGCCTCGTCGAGGACATGCTTCTCGTCGGCGAGCGCGGCCGAATCGAGCCCTGAGAAGGAAACAAGAGATTCCATGTAGGGGAGGCGGGGCCAGGGGGTGTCGAGCGGGATGAGCTCCTGCCCGTACATGATTTCAGTCTTCCCCACCACGTCCCGCGCGATCCCGGTGATCATCTGCTCGGTCATGGCCATCAGATCTTCGTAGTTGCTGTAGGCTTCGTAAAACTCGAGCATCGTGAACTCGGGGTTGTGCTGGTGCGAGATGCCCTCGTTCCTGAAGACGCGATTCAGCTCGTAGACCCGATCCAGGCCTCCGACCACGAGCCGCTTCAGATACAGCTCAGGCGCGATCCGCAGGTACAGGTCCATGTCGAGCGTGTTGTGGTGGGTGCGGAAGGGCCGCGCGAGGGCTCCGCCCGGAATCGGGTGCAGCATGGGCGTCTCGACTTCGAGATATCCGCGGGCATCAAGAAAACGGCGCATCCCGCGCACGACCGCGCCACGCGTCTCGAAGATCCGTTTGGTTTCCGGGTTGACGGCGAGGTCGAGGTAGCGCTGCCGGTGCCGCAGCTCGAGGTCGGTGAGGCCGTGGAACTTCTCGGGCAGCGGCAGCAGCGCTTTTGCGAGAAAGTGGAGTGAGTCCGTCTTCACTGTCAGCTCGCCGGTTCTCGTCCGGAACATCGTTCCGGTTGTGCCGACGTGGTCGCCCAGGTCCAGAAGCTTCAGCATTTTGAAATCGGCCTCGCCGACCGAGTCCTTCCGGACGTAGGCCTGGAGGCGCTCGGTCCCGTCCGAGAAGGTGAAGAAGCAGGCTTTGCCCATGTCGCGGATCAGCATGATCCTGCCGGGCACGCTCACCCTCACCGGCTCCTTCTCGAGCTCCTCGGCATTCTTCCCGCCGTAGGCCGCGACGAGGTCCCTGATCGTGTGTGTGAAGGCGAACTTGTTGGGATACGGCTGCAGTCCCAGGGCGGCTATTTTCGCCAGCTTCTCTTCGCGCAGCCGCAGCAGTTCTGTCTTCTCCTCGGACGAGGATGCTGGTGTGGAGCCGGTCGGTTCCTCAGACATGCATGGGTCCTCGTTCACCTTATCGCTGCCCCGCGGCTACTCGTTCCACCGTGATCGTAAACTGTCTCGATTCGCGGTCCTTGAGCTTGAACTTCTGACCGATGTAGCGAAAGGTGTCGTCGCTGAATTGGAGTGAGTACTCGCCGCCCTTGAGCCCGACGAATGAGAATGCCCCGTCGGGTCGCACCTCCTGCGGCGTCTGTCCGGTGGATGACAAGATCGTGATGCGGCCGCGCGCGAGGGGCCTCCCTTCTGGAGTCTGAACCGATCCTTCGATGGCGGCGGTGTAGCGGAGATCGAGGTTCTTTCGGACGAAGACTCTCGCCTGTTGTTCGCCGGCGCGGAAATCCTCCTCGAGCAATCCGCCCTCTTCTTTCGCGCGGTAGATCTGGAGTCCGTCAACGTCCAGCTTGCCGTTTCCAGGGGCTGCAAAGGCCAGCGGCCTCCAATACAGGTAGGCGGTGGAGACGAAGTTCACCGTTTTTTGCGGGTCCGAGAAGACCCAGTCGAGGTCCGGGTAGTAGACTTCGATGAAACGATGGAGCTGGAAGTCCATGCGTGTCTCGCTGCCTTCGGCGCCATCGGGCGTGAGGATGAACCCCTGGACGGCTCTCGCGGGAATGCCCGCGGAGCGCAGCAGTGTGAGCGCGAGATTGGCGAGCCCCACGCACTGACCCCGTCTCTTCTCGTAGACTTGGAGCGGGTCCTCGTCTTTGCTCGAGTTGTCGTAGGTCACATTCTCGCCGATCCAGGTGAGGATCGCCTCGACCGCGTCACTCTCATACTTGCACCCGCGCACAAGGTCTGAGGCGAGCTTTTTGAACGGCTTTGCGCCGACCGGTACGCCGACCTCGGATTCCAGGTACTCTTTGTAATACGACGGGACCTGCTCTTCGCGAACCTCGAACGGTGCGCGAGACTGCATCACATCGGCGTTCACCGTCACCCTCAGCCGGAGTCGTCCCTCCCAATCAGGCAACCCGCGCTCGAGGCTGTATCCGTTGGCCGAGTGCGTGCCGATCGTCAGCCAGGCCGGCACGCGCTTGAGGAAGTAGGTAGCCGACGCAGATCCTTTCACGAAAACCTGTGACGCCGCCACCGACCCGCGGGAGACCAGGGCCAACCCGCAGATCACAACGACTCGCGTTAATCGTTCCCGCCGCATACGATTTTCCTCTGTTCTATTCCTGTCAGAATCGCGTCCAGAACGCCATTGATGAACGCGTGGCTCTCGCTCGAGCCGAACTTCTTTGCGATCTCGATTGCTTCGTCGATGACCACCTTCGGCGGCGTGTGCCGGTCGTAGAGGAGCTCGAACACCGCGATCCGCAGGACGTTCCGGTCTACCGCCCCCATCCGGGCGATCGGCCATCTCTCCGAATGATCGGAAATCACGCCGTCGATTGTTTTCGAATGCGATCCCACGCCACCCACCAGATGTTCGGCGAACTCCTTCACCTTGCCCGAGACCCTATGGTGCTCGAAGAACTCATCGCCCGCCGCATCCTCCTGGTTCAAATCCGCCTGGAACAACACCTGCAAGGCGCATTCACGCGACTTCCGGCGAGCTCCCATCGTCAGCGGCCCAAGACCCTTGATCCGCGCGCCATGCCCCGCTCGATCAAGTCCCTACGCCTTCTGCTTCTTCGAGCCGAGCTTCTTGATCAGGTTGGCCATCTCGATCGCCGTCATCGCGGCATCGAATCCCTTGTTCCCCGACTTGCCCCCGGCCCTGTCGATGGCCTGTTCCATGCTGTCAGCAGTCACGATCCCGAACGCCACGGGGACGCCCGATTGCATCGCGACCTGCGCAATGCCCTTGGCAGCCTCCGAGGCCACATACTCGAAGTGCGGTGTTTCACCGCGCACGACCGCCCCGACGCAGATGATCGCATCGTATTGGCCGCTGCTCGCCAGGCGGCCGGCGATCATCGGGGCCTCGAACGATCCCGGCACCTTTACTACCGTGATGTCCTTCTCGGATCCACCGGTCCGAATGAGAGCATCTTGCGCACCTTCCAGCAGGCGCTGGGCCACGAAGTCATTGAACCGCGCGACCACCACCGCAAACCGGAGCCCCGAAGCCTGGAGCGAACCTTCGATGACATCACTCATGCGACACCCCTTTGAACCCTGTCAATATAGGCGGAAACGACCGCGGGGCGCAAGCCGGCCGGCCGCAGAGCACGTCCAGGCCCTTTCCGCTCACTTGAGTAAGTCTTTTTGTGCATAATAGCGTTATTTCCTAGTGTCTAGGAAGTTGAGTGTTGACGCAAAATGGCAAGAAATTTGAGGCGGCTAGATCTTCCGAGCTCCTCTCAGGAAAGCAGGAGGGGAGGAATGCAGGAACGGAGCGGTCG
>JACPPM010000340.1 GCA_016191015.1 Acidobacteriota bacterium
ACCGCAGATGGCGCAGATTTCCGCGCAGATTACGCAAATTCTTCCAGCATTCAACCGACGAGCAACTTGCTCCTCACTCTCGGGTCGGCGCGAAGCAATCGGCGACATCTGCGAGTCAATCTGTGAAATCTGCGGTTTCCGCGTCTATGCCGTAGCCTTGCGCGCCCGCCCGGTCAACCCCGATCGTGGGTCGCGCGACGACGTCCGCGACCCTCTCGGGTCGGTCCGGTCCTTCGCTGCTGCCATCCATGACGACGTTCGAGCCTGGCCTCTCACGATTCAGATCAATCCGATGACTCCGCGGGGCAGCCATCCGCTATAGCCGCCTGCGATCTTCACGGCGGCCCAGTCGCCTTGAGTGTTCAGGACTTTCACCTTCAATCCTTCATGGATCTGCATCAAGCCCGTGTTCTGCTCGCCCGGACCGCTCCTCAGCGTCTCCTCCGCGACCAGAAGGACACCGTATTTGTCCGCATGCTGACGGTAGAGATTGAGACCGAGCAGCGCGGCGGCCAGCGAGCAGGCAGCCATGGAGGTGATGGCCACGGTCCGGATCGTCCCGATGCGACCCCGCAGCAGGTTGTGGGTCAGGAAGGCGGCATTGGCCACGAGCCACAAGATCGCGGCCGCATACTCGAGATAGACGATGGGAATGCCGAAGAGGGCGGACATGAGCCAGCGCAGCGGCAGCGCGGTGTTGTCCGGTGGGACGGCGTCGCGCAAGTGGCGCGAGGCGATCTCGAGGTTGTGGGCGCACTCATCGTCCAGGGGATCGAGCGCCAGGCTCTTCTCCCAGTTGAGGACAGCTTCACCCAGCTTCCCCTGCTTGTAGCAGGCGTTGCCGAGATTGTAGTACACGGTGGATGACGGCCTGCTCACCTCGCGAAACGCCTCCTCGGCCTCCGCGAAGCTTCCATCCTGGTAGAGCTTCACCCCGCGTTCGAACGCGCTTCCGGATGTCTCCTTCGCCTGCAGGGTCGAGATTGCCATGACTGCCACGGCGACAAAAGCAACCAGCATGCCCCTCACAACTGCCACCTCACAACCTCCGCTCGATATTGGAGATCGTCTCTTCCGCCTGTCGTACAAGCTTCTCCATCGCGCTCACGCCCGGCTTTCCCGCTGCAAAAAGTCCGTACTCGGCATCGTTCCAGAGCATCTCGAATCGCTGGACCAGATCAGGATCGATCGACTTCTGCTGCAACTCGCCCACGACCGCCTGCAAGGTCAGTCCCTGTGGCGACATCGAGAGCTTGTGCGCGGCATACCGCGAGAGTGCGTCGTTCAGCCCCTGGTAAAACTCCTTCGCATCTCCAGGGCTCGCCAGGGCGCGAGTCCGTTTGAGCGCCCTCTTGAACTCGGCATATGCCCTGCCACGCAGATACGAAGCCATGTCGACCTGGCGGTTCTCAAGCTGACGGCGGTAACCCAGGACCACGAGGTTGACAAGAGGTGGAAGAACGAGGAGGAGGAGAAGGAGCGGGGCGCGGCCGCGCAAGCCATCGGTGGCGGTGACGCCCACATCGCGGTTCCGGACGAAGGAGATGTCCTCGCGAATGGCTCGAAGCTGCGTGCGGGACGGGGCGCCCGGGATCTGGGCAGCGCCCTCACCGGCCTCGACCGTGATTGAGAGCGGCTTGGATCTGGCGACCTGGTATGTCTTGGTCAGAGGATCGAAGTAGGCGAGCTGGATCGGACCGATCTCGGATGTGCCCTTGACCTTCGGACTGATCACGTACTCCCAGCTCTTCTCGCCCTGCATCTGAGTCCCCGATGCAGTGATCTTCTCGGAATACTTCGGCTCGTAGATCTTGAAGTCATCCAGGGGCGGGAGCGATGGAGTGGCGATCGTCTTGATGTTCCCACGGCCCGAGATCGCGACCTTGAGGCTGATGGCGTCTCCGACGGCCGCGTGATCCGTGTCGATGGATGCGGTGATCGCGAATGACCCCACTGCGCCCGCGAAGTTGGCCGGCCTCCCGCTCTCCGGGAGCGGCTGGACCTCCAGTGAGATCGGCTTGGATTGCCGGCGGACGACTTCCGGGGAGGAGAAGAAACCGCCCCCGTCGAGCTGGATCTTCATGATCGCGGGGGCGATCACGAATCGCTCGGCGCGCGTCGGAAAGAGCGCGCTGCGCTTCACGAGAAACTCGACATACTCCTGGCCGTTCACTGTGACCTTGCGCCCACGCGGGCTCTTTTCGACCTGCATGTCCTCGACCCAGAACCCCGTCAGAGGCGGGAACTCCTCGATCTCGAGCCCCGTGATGCTGACCTGAGTGAGGATCTTGAGAGAGAGCGTCGCCTGCTCACCCTGATAGACCTGCTTGCGATCGAGCTCGGTTACGAGCATTACCGACTCCGGTCCATATCGCTTTCTCGGCTGCTGGGAATTCTCGAACGGATCGAAAAAAGGTGACCACGGATTCTGTCTCTGCTGCCGCGCACCTCCCGTGACACTCCCCTCGACGACCTCGACCTCGATCGGCGCGCTCCTGTACTCGGTTCCAGCGTACTTCAGTTTCACCGGCGGGATCGTGAACTTCCCCTGCTTCTTGGGCCGCAGTGTGTAGATGATGCTTCGCGATGCCGACACCTGGCCGTTGACGAAGCTGATGTTCGACGACGAGCTTTGGCCGATGACGTCGAAATCCGCCATCTCGGGCATCTCCGGACTGATGGTCTGGCTCACACTGGCGCCGGACACGGTGACCGTGAGCGCGAACGTGTCGTCGAGACCGACCTTCTGGTTGTCGACTTCGGCCAGGAAGGTGATCTCTTCCGCGCGCGAGAGGCCGTTCATCGAAAGCACCAGCACCGCCAACGTGGCAACAAGAGTCCGCAACCGATTCATCGACTAGGTATTTAGCACGGGGGGGTCCCACGATGCAACGATCCCCGGATGACCCTCAGGGCTGCGGCAAAGTCGAGGCGCCGACTCGGGCGAGGCCGTTCCGTGCGAAACCGCAGATGGCGCAGATTTCCGCGCAGATTACGCAGATACTTCCAGCATTCGACCGACGAGCAACTTGCTCCTCACTCTCGGGTCGGCGCGAAGCAATCGGCGACATCTGCGAGTCAATCTGTGAAATCTGCGGTTTCCTGGACTTTGCCGTAGCCTTGGGATGACCCTGAGATTCAGAGTACACTTGGCCGCAGTGCAGCCAGCATGTCATCCTGAGGCTCGGCGCAGCCGGGCCGAAGGATCTCCTCCCGTAGCCCATGCGGCCCTATCGCGGGATAGGGAGCTTGCTGCCTGACGGGGCGCACGCTATAGTCGCGACACATGGGAACGATCCGTCCCTGCGAGAGGGTCAAGCTGTTCTGCGGGATTCTGGGGCGCGAGATGCGGACCATCGAGAGCGCGTTGGACAGACTCGAACAGCTGGCAGGACCAACCGACTACTGCAGCCTCCCCGTGCGATTCGACTTCACAGACTACTACGAGGCGGAGATGGGGCCCGACCTCCTGCGTGTATTCGTCTCCTTCGAACGCGGGATCGACCCCGAAGACCTGCGCGAGATCAAGATCGCTACCAACAACGTCGAAGCGGAGATAGCACAGCACCGAAGGCTCGACGGCATGGCCCGGCGTCCGGTCAACCTGGATCCAGGATTCCTGTCCTTGCACTCGGTCGTCCTGGCGTCAACGAAGAACTTCCAGCACCGCATCCCGGTCGGGAAGGGGATCTATCTGGAACAGGAGATGTTTTTCACGAGAAAGGAGGCGAGATTCCTCCCCTGGACGTACCCCGACTACCAGTCTCCGGAGTACGTCGAGATCTTCAGGCAGATCAGAGAGATCGCGCGCAGCCGAACCGGACCATGATCGATCGCGCCTCCTACGGGTAACGCCGGGATGTGAGCCCCGGCCGGCGGGTGCTCGGAGCCGCAACATTGCGGTGCGAGCACCCAGCACTCAGCACTCCGTCAGCACTCCGAACGAGTCCGGGATTGCAAAATCCCCAAGGTTTGTCTAGAGTGATGGCCGTGAGAGTGGGCGATTAACTCAGTGGTAGAGTGCTACTTTCACACGGTAGAAGTCAGAGGTTCAAATCCTCTATCGCCCACCAACGAATCTGAGTTTAAAGTCTAAAGTTCCAAGTTCAAAGTTACTGAATCGAGTTCCGAGACTGATAAACAGAGATGCGGGACACGCTGCTGTCCCCCCAAATCCGCGGCTAAGCCGCGGATTTGGGCAATTCAAAATTCAAAATTCAAAATTAAGAAACCGGAAACTGCTCGGTCAATCGCCGGGCGCGGCGTGCTCGGGTCGCTTATGAAAGCCGTCCCACACACGAGTCAACAAGGTCAAGAATCTCCTGACAGAAAGAAATCA
>JACPPM010000328.1 GCA_016191015.1 Acidobacteriota bacterium
GCGGCTAGATCTTCCGAGCTCCTCTCAGGAAAGCAGGAGGGGAGGAATGCAGGAACGGAGCGGTCGTCTCGGCCGATCGAGGTGGCTCGGAAGAACGCTCTCACGCTCCACGCTCCAGGCCCGCGAAGCGGGCCGGACGCTGTCACGCGCGGCGGAGACGCAACCTTTTTTGGTTGCGGCTCTGCCGCGTTAGGAGCGCCGGAATTCCGGATCGGCGTCCAGTCGCGTTTGGGGCAGCTCGCCGCTTATTCCACCCGCCGGAATAGGCCCGCGGTACTTCTGCATCACCCGATCTTGCGCGGCCAGTCCGAGCTGATCCCGCTCTTCGAGAAAACCGTGACCGCCGCGATCCGTCATCCTCGTCGAGGAGTGAGTCCAAGAACGACAACGACGCGTTCTTGTATTCCATCAGCGCACGACCAAGCCTCCGGTGCTCAGTCAACCCCGTCCCGGCCAGATCCGTGAACGCTTAGGTGAGCGTCGCGGCTGGGGAAAAGTGGCTCAACAGGAGCGTCGTCCGCGTGAGTCGGTTCAGCTTCGCGCGTTGGGCTTCGACGACGCGGTCGTAGTTGCCGTTGAAGGCGTCGATCGATCCCTCGGGGTCGCTTCCCGGGGACTGAATCGCGAGGAACCTGTTCTTCACGAATCCCTGCAGCCGCAGGCTTTCGGCCGTTTCGGCCGATGGCAGAGGAGTGATCGCCTGGGCCGTCAGGTTGGCCGCGTGTGGGACCACGAAGACGAGAATGGCCCAGATAGTCAGAAGAGTCGTCAATGAGCCGGCCGAGGAACGCGCAACGGACGAAACGAGGACTACTTGAGGTCCGAGCGAATTCGATCTGCCCATCAACGAGTTTGCGCGCGGTGTCCCCTCTCGGATTACTATGCGATAATCGCCGTGAGCTGTGGGAGTGCTTCATTGAAGATGCCTGAGGGCGCGATCAGAAAGAAACGCGATGCCGGGCGTCCGCGCAAGTTCGCCGAACCGAGCCGCCCGATCACGGTTACGCTGCCAACGCGGGTGCTGAGGATGTTGCAGGAGCTGAGCCCGGATCGGGCCCGTGCGATCGCCCGGGCCACCGAGACCGCGGTGGGAGCTGCGAAGGAGCGGGAGCCGATGCGGGTGGAGGTCGTCGAGGTGGCGCCCGGGATCGGGCTGATCATTGTCGGTCCAAGCGAGTCGCTCCATCGTATCCCATGGCTGCGGCTCGCCGAGATCGCTCCCGGCCGCTACATCCTCACGATTGTCCCCGGAACCGCGATCGAGATCGTTGAAGTCGCAATCAGCGACATCCTGGAGGACCGTGAGGACATGGGACAGTCCGAGAGGGCGATGATCACAGAGATTCTGAAATGGATACGCAGCCTCCGGCGGGCACAGAACATAACCAAAGCCGAGCTGCTCCTGGTCTCGACGCGCGGCCGGCGCGGCAGCAGGCCGGTGGACATAGCCGGCACATGACGACACGGGCTACGTGTCACGAACCCTTGCGATTGCCCGGCCTGCTCTGACGGCCCGCGAGTGCCATAGCTGACGGCTCAGGGCTGCCGGTTATTCCCCCACCGGCGCGAACCGTCCCTGGAAAAACCGGAGCATCGGCGGCTCGTAGACGAACCGCAGGCCCCTGATCGTCTCGCGGCGCTTGTAGAGGCGGATGATGCCGTCGGCCACGGCACGCATGTGGTCGTTGGTGTAGACGCGGCGCGGGATCGTGAGGCGGACGAGCTCGAGGGCCGGTCGGTAGTTCTTCCCGGTCTTCGCGTCACGCCCTTTCGAGACGTTTCCGCGCTCCATGACGCGCACGCCGGTCTCGAGATAGATCTCGGCGGCTAGGCTCTGTGCCGGGTACTCGTCCTGGTCGATGTGCGGCAGGAACCGCTTGACGTCGATGAAGATCGCGTGGCTTCCGGGAGGCATCACGATCGGAACGCCTGCTTCCATGAGGCGGCTCCCGAGCCACGCCGCCTGCTCGACGCGCGTGCGGATGTAGCGATCGTCCAGCATCTCCTGCACGCCGCGCGCAATCGCGGCCAGATCGGAGGGTGGCAGTCCGCCATCACTGACGCCGCCTTCGTAGATCCGCAGCATCTCTTCGGCCTTCGCCTTCCACTCGAGATTGTCCTTGAACGCCAGGACACCACCCATGTTGATAAGAAAATCCTTCTTGCCCGAAACAGTGCATCCGTCGCCGTACATCATCATCTCGCGCAGGATGTCGCGGACCTGCGTCCTTTGATACCGTGGATCCCGCTTCTGGATCATGTACGCGTTCTCGACCGCGCGCGTCGCGTCAAAGAAGACCGGGATTCCCTGCGAGCTGCAATACGTGTACACCTCTTTCATGTTGTCCATGCTGACGGGCTGCCCTCCCGCCATATTCACCGAATGCTCGAAGGAGATATAGGCCATCTTACCGGCGCCGTGCTGTTGGACCACATCGCGCAGTTTCTTCATGTCGATGTTGCCCTTCCACGGGAAATCGCACGCCGGATCGTGAGCTTCGTCGACGATGATGTCGTAGAAGACGCCTCCAGCGAGCTCCTGATGCAGCTTCGTCGTCGTGAAGTACATGTTGCCCGGCACGAGCTGTCCCGGTTTGATCATGATCTGGCTCAGGATGTGTTCGGCCGCCCGCCCCTGGTGCGTCGGGATGATGTGCTCGTAGCCGTAAATATCGCGCAGCGCCGCGACGAACTGGTGGTAGGCGTCGCTCGTCGCCGACGTGGCGCGCGCCCCATCATAGGCCGCCCACTGATCGATGCTCATCGCCGACGTCCCCGAGTCCGTCAGCAGATCCATTGTGACGTCAGCAGATCTGAGGAGGAACGTATTGTATCCGGCCTCACGGATCGCCTTCTGGCGCTGCTCGCGTGTCGTGACCGCTATCCGTTCGATCGTGTGCACAACGAACGGATAGCAGTCGAACTCATAGTTTGCGAGATCGGCGAAAATGCCGCGGAAGCGGAGCTGGTCGTGCCACTTCCCGCCGGTCTGGAGGTCGAGAGCCGGCACCTTGTCGCGCTGCCTGTACACATTGATGATCGCGTCGGCAATCTGGGCGAGCTGCCAGTTCGTCATGGCGAGGCGCGGGATCTGCACAGGGAGGAGCTGGTCGCGGCCGACCATTCCGCTTGCGAAGGCACGCATGCCCGATGTCTGGTAGAGGGCGCAGGCGAGCGCATGCTGCGCATGCTCTCGGATGTGGGGCAGGAACCCGGCGGCATCGATATAGGCCCCGTCGCAGCCGCGCTCGATCGGCACCCCGGCCGCACGCAGCTTCTCCGTGAACAGCTCGGTCTGGTGCATCACCCACTGCACCTCGCTCTCGTCACACATCTCATCGATCCCCCGCGCCAGTACCTCCATCGTCCGGCCGCTCATCCCTCCATACGTGTGCAGCCCTTCGTAGACGACCACCTCGTTCATGAACTTCTCGTGGTCGGCCGGGTTGTCGGTCGTGAGGATTCCGCCGGTGTTGCACTTCGGATCCTGTGCACCGTCGATCTGGAAGACGTGCGCGGTTTTTGCGATCTGCTTGACGATGTCGGCGATCGACCTCGATCCCTGCCCGCGCTCGTGGCGCTGAATGTACCAGGCATTCTCGATGACCCGCGATCCATCCAGAACGAGCCTCAACCCGCTCTGATCGGCCATCGCCCGCACCGACATCAGGTTGGCGAGGCTGAACGGATGCTGGCCGTCGGCAAATGCCTGCACGCCGATGATCGCCACCTTGCCGGCCACGATCGCCTGCTTCAATCGCTCGACGTCCACGTTGCCCGTGAAGACACTCTCCTTCCCGTCCCGGACGTCCGTCACGCTGATCTCCCGCGGCGTCAGAACGTCGACGCGACTGCGTGCATTACTCGGGACGACAGATCCGCGCGGGATCATGGTCGCCACAACCAATTTGACGCAGCCGAGCACGTTGTGTGTCGGGCAGACGTAGGTGTGTCCCAGCACTTTGTTGACCACGCGTTCGAGCGTCTCGAAGTTGCGCGCGCCAGCATACGCCTCATCACCGATCAACTGCCCCGAGATCTGCTCCTGGCTGCACGCGCTCGTCCCCACCGACGCCATATCGAAGTTGATCTGGGAGGGGGTCAGGTTGAAGACGTTGAAATGCGCGCTCGCGAGGTGCTTCTTCCGTTCTTCGAGGGTGGGAAAGCTGATCAGACGGACGGTCTTGATCTTGTGCGGTTCAAAAAGTGCGATCTCGGTTGCCATTATGCTAACTCCTGATGAATGAATATGACGCCGGCCACGGCGCCCTCCTTCTGGGCCACATCCACGGCAGCGGGCGTACGGCGCCCGCGCCGGGCGAACGCGACTCTAGCCGGTCGCATCCGGTGCTGTCAATCGAATGCCAGCCCCTACGCTCGACGCTTCGCGCCCTTCGCTCGACGACCTCTTCTGAGATTCGAAGTACGGGAGCTCGTGGTTTCTCTGGCATCCATCCGGTGACCCGGATGCTTGTTGGCTTCCAGACGAGACGGCGCGATCGGGCGCCCAGGATCGCCGTGACAGGCCGGCCTCAGGCGCCCCAGAGGCGCGCGACGAAGAAAGCACAGGGCGCCAGCCCTGGGTCAATGTGGACGGGTGATCGGCCAGTCCCGGAGGGACGGCTGAGAATAGCCAGGTCGCATCGGCGACCCCTCAATCGTCCCTCCGGGACTCCAGATCATTCCCTTGCAATCGAGCCCACCGATAAATCGGTGGGCTATTCTCATCACGCCCCTCCGGGGCGTCCAGGGCGGGGGACCCTTGCGATCGGGAGCGGCCGTCGATCCAGCAGATCGCCTTGGATTCTCTGGGTCGAGCAAACACCGCACATCGCTATCGGGTCCGCGACGTACTCCGAATCTCCGGACCTCCAAGGCTACGGCAAAGTCCCGGAAACCGCAGATTTCACAGATTGACTCGCAGATGTCGCCGATTGCTTCGCGCCGACCCGAGAGTGAGGAGCAAGGTGCTCGTCGGTCGAATGCTGGAAGAATCAGCGAACTCTGCGCGGAAATCTCCGCCATCTGCGGTTTCGCACGGAACGGCCTCGCCCGAGTCGGCGCCTCGCC
>JACPPM010000318.1 GCA_016191015.1 Acidobacteriota bacterium
CAAAACGCATGCGCGAGAGATCGCTCGTCGGGTATCCCACCATCTCGCAGAAAGCGAGATTCGCATCCAGGAACGCCCCGCTGGTGTCGAGCAGGCAGAGGGGGTCCGTGCCGGGGTCAAAACGCGACTTCACATGGCCGCCGGCGATGTGGACGCTCTCCTCCCGTGACCCGTACGCGGACTGATACGCCTCAACGCTATTCATCCCAGGCCTGAAAGGCACCGACATTAGAGTATTCGCTCCTCTCACCACATAAGTTTCGCGAGAAGGCGAATTCTCTCGCCCGGCCAAAAAATATTTTTTCTTTTTTTTTAGTCAGAGTACGAAGATTTTGGAGGGTCTCGCGAAACTTAGTATGTGGAGGGAGCAAGATGCCACGTGAGCTGGGCGATTTTGGCGGTAGCAGACATCAGCGCGGGCCGCCCCGGGGCCAGGCGCAGTGTTTCAAGAGTTCCGCGAATGGTGAGTTTGTCTGAACAAAAAGGAGAAGCGCTATGTTTTTTGTGAAGGGTTTGCTCTTGGCAGGTCTCGCAAGCTTATTTCTTTCGGTGCCAGCAGGAGAACCTACACGCCAGCAGGCCGCGGAATCGACGATGCTCGCGGCTCCCGGCGAGCCCATGGCCATGAGCGCCGGTGATGAGCTGTGCTGCGCGGTCGGATTGGGATGCTGCTCGACCAGCCCGTCGAGGTGAAGTGGCAAGGCACTCCACCCGCCCGAAACCGGCCACGGTACCAACGCACCGGCATTGGCCGGTGCCCAGCGGATTCAGGCTGACGCTTCCGTCCTATTGATCGCCTACCAGGGTGAAGGGTGCCCAATGAAACGGGGGCTCGCCGGCGCGGATGAGCCCGAGCTTGGCGAGCCTCATTGCCGACGGAGCGGACAGTCCGTCTGAGAGCAAGTGCGAGTAGAAGCCTGTCATGAGTCGCTGAGTCGAAGTGTCCTCAACGTTCCATAGGGACGCGCAAACGGAACGCGCCCCCGCGACGAGAAACGCCCGGCTCAACCCCATGACCCCTTCCGCCTCGGTCGCCTGACCGCCGGCCGTCGAGCAGCCGCTCAGCACTACCAGATCCGCGTCAAGCCGAAGCCGGGTGACCTCGGCGGTCGTAAGAAGCCCATCCTCACCCGCCTGCCCCCCACACATCGACAGGACCACGCCCGAGAAGCTCCCGTCGACCGAATCCGTCGTTGCGTGGGTCGCAAAATGCAGGATGCGGTACCGGCTGAGCGATCCGGCCTTGACATTCTGTTCGCTGGCGTCGAAATCGAGCAAGACCCGTGTGGGCCACCGGTTTTCGGCGGCAAGACCAGCAACCTGCACAACCTCGTCACGCGTCGCCGGTAGCCTGTGAAGTCCCGCGCGGAGTCGCACGGCCTGCGACATCGATCCTGCGGTGGCCGCGACTGCCGCTCCCGCTTTGCCGGGCGAGGAACGCGAATCGCGCGGGCCGAAGACAGGGTCGCCGACAAGCAACATGCCGGCCGTTGGATCGGATCGCCCCCTCGATCGCTCTATCTCAGCCACCACGGAGATCGACGGCGCGTAGCCAATCGCGTGCTCTTCCACGAGGTAACGCAGAGCACCGTAGTCGCGGGCCCCACCCGGGGGCTCGACGACCAGCGCCTCGAAGGCCAGATCCCGGAGCGCCTTGCCGGGGACGATCACGAGGTCCTTTCCGCGGATGAGGCCGGCAGCCGGTTCCACAAGCTCCGTGTAGATCCGATGGGCGATCTGGCCATAGGCCTGCAGCACATCGGATCCCCCGCTTGAACGTGGCTCCTGCTGTTGGCGAAGGATCTCCGCGCGCCACTGGAGTACCATCTCGCGAATGACGTTCCAGCCGGGAACCCTGAACAAACCGGAATGGTCAGCCGTGAGGACGATCAGAAAGCCCGCCTGATTGCCTAGCTGATAGGAAAGAACCGCAACATTCGGGCTCGTCTCGAAAAGCTTGCGGCGTACATGCTCAGCCGTCAATGGAGCAGGATGCGAGGAGACGGTCGTCTGGCCAGCCGGCGGGAAAGAGGGCCCTCGACTCTGGAGTTGCCGCGAGACCAGGGCGGCACGCTGATTCTCGAGCATATCGAGCCCCGCGGGAATCAGGTCGTCCGTGACGAAGGCCGCCCGCTTCCCGGCATCGGAGATCGCTTCCACGAGAGGACGCTCATCGTTGGACTCTGGCCGCTGGGCGTCGACATTGGGACGCGCCTGCGCGGCGGCAATCTCTTCGAGCAGCCCGCGACAGTGGCTCCTCTCGGCGAAATCGAATGCTTCCGACGCAATGTCGGCGCTCGGTTGCGTGTGGTTCATCATCTCCAGGCTTCCTACAATCTGCGTGCAGATGCTGCTCGAAAGCGCGAGGAACCGCTGTCGCAGCTCGGGGATCGATTCGCGTTCCCAGGCCTTCTCGGTCGTCTTCAGGGCATGGCGCCAAAGCAGGAGGGCGTTTTCGTGGTTTCCTTTGCGTGCCTCGCCCTCCGCTTGGAGCCGCAACGCGATCTGTCTCGGATTCGGATCCGTCGCATCCTCCGACGTGATCGCGACCGCCTCACGTGCGCACGCGATCATCCCATCGATGTCCCCCCGGCTGTAGCGGATCACACTCTCGGTAGTGAGAAGGGTGGCTTCCTGAAGCCGGCACCCGAGCCCGCGGGCCGCCTGTCGCGCGTCCCGGACGATGCGCGCGGCGTCGTCGAGCCGGCCACTGGCGAGATAGGCATCGGCCAGTGTGCGCGCGGCCTCGAGCTTGATCGTTGGGTCCGCGCCTTGCGCCGCGCCGAAGGCCTTGGCTGCGTACTCCAATGCCCGTTCTCGGTCTCTCGAGAGGTTGATGGTCGACAGCGATCCATACAGTCCGGCTCTGTTGGGCGTGAGCCCGGCGGCGGTGTCTTCGATCAGCGCTTCCCTGTAATAGACGTTTGCCAGCTCAGCTCGACCCATGTATCGATACAGATCCCCGAGGCGAGTCGCCACGGAGGCGCGGGCCGCGTGCGCGGATTCCAGCCGTTCTCCGAGCTTCCGGGCGCTCTCGAGCTCGGCGACCGCTCGGTCGTAGCGGAGCTGCTGGGCCAGGAGAGTGCTCCGCTCGATCGCCGCCGCCCACATCCCGTACAGGAATCCGGCCCGATCGGCGGCCATCCTGCTCACGGCATAGAAGCTCTCGGCCAGCGCCCATCGCTGCCGGTCCCGCATCCAGTTTCCGGCCGCGAGGTTCAGCCAACTGATCGCCCTCAGATTGCCTTCGCTCACTGCCAGCCTCGTACCACGCTTGTAGTAGGCAATCAGGTCGCCGTCGCTCGGTGGAGCTTCCCGATTCCCAGGTTCGATCGATAGCCAATACGACCCGTGCTGATCCGCATCCGCGCCACGAACCAGGACGGTGTATTGCCCGGACGCCGGCAGCACGGTTCGCATCCGGGCATTGAAAAACCACCCGCTATCGTCGTCCCACCCAATCTGATGTCCGCGGGGGTCGAGCAGGACTAGTAAGGGGTTAAGCTCGAAGGACATCGCGGAGATCGTGACCTGCTGTCCCGCGGCGCCCGTGAATGTCCATCCGGGGTGCTTGCCTGACACCGTTCCTCCGAGCCCACTCGACTGCCGCAGGAACCCGCCTCGGATTTCTCCCACGCAAACCGGGTCGGGGATTCTGCGGTCATCGCCGGAGGCCAGCAGACATGCCGCGGCCAGGATTCCGTGGACCCGACGCGCACACCGGAAGGCCACAGCTCAATCTCTCACATGTGTCTTCGCGTTCAACACGCCCGCGGACACCCGTTCTTACTCACGACAGAAACCCCCTCCATGGGGATTCCGGAGCTCCGTATCATCCCCCTGACGCAAAGCAAGCCTGTCACAAACTAATAGCAGATCCGAAACCTGAACTCAAGCTGATCTGCAGCGCCTGAGATTCGGAGTACACTTGGCCGCTGTACAGCCAGCATGTCATCCTGAGGCTCGGCGCAGCCGGGCCGAAGGGTCTCCTGCAAGACCCGTAGCCCATGGAGGAGATCCTTCGTCACCGGGCTTCGCCCGGCTCCTCAGGATGACGTTACGTTCATGCCCGTGTGCGTCTGCTCCGAATCTCAGTGCAGCGCTGAGCTCCAGTCGCAGCCAGCCGTCTCAGGGACGAGCTGCGAGGAGTCGCGACTTGAGCTCTTGCGCGGCCGGCTTGTGTTTTCCGTTCAACTCGATGACAGCCTCGATCTCCGATCGCGCCTCTTCGACTCGGTTGTCCATCAGGTAGGCCACCGCGAGGTAGTAACGGACCGCGTCGATTCTCGATCCGGAGCTGATTCGGAGCGTCTGTCGCAGAACTTGAATCGCCTCACGGTTGTTGCCGCTCATGAGGAGCGCGACGCCCCAGTAGAAATGAGCCGGCTGGTCCTCTGGCTCGAGCCTGCTCACCACCTCCAGCCTCTCGGCCGCGGTTGCGAAATCGTTCTGCTGGTAGGCGTCCATCGCTGAATCGAAGATCTCGGCCGTCTCGGCTCCTCTGAGGACCGGCCTGCGGGCGCCGGCAACATACTCGGCTTCTGACACCCGCACGTCCCGCCATTCGATCGCCGCTCCCTCGTGCCCCCATCCGCCCCGCTGCCACCCGGTGACGAAGTACGCTGCCACTCCCAACGTCACCGCCACCAGCAGAGTGGCGGCCGCCAGCACGGGCTTTCGTCGCCAGTAGGGTTGCGATCTCAGGAAAGGTCCGGCGGCGTGGATGGACTCGGTGGCCGCGGGGATCTCGCCTCTCAACACCGCCTCGCGGTGCCGGCGGAGCACACCCATGAATGGAGCCATCGAATAGACCTCTTCGTGGCAGAACGCACACTCGACCAGATGCGCGACGAATCTCTCGCGCAGCGGCTCCTCGAGCGCACCCAGCTCGTATCTGGTGATGAGATGGCCGGTTTGTGGATCGGTGCATTTCATTCCCATGATTCTCATTCTCCCGTCTGGCGCCGTTAGAGGCGCAGGCCGAATTCCTTGTCGAGGATCCGCCGGAGTGCTGCCCGGCATCGGAAGATCTTGTTGGTCAAGGGCCGGCCTTGCAGCTCCAGGAGCCGGGAAAGCTCGTCCCACGTCATCCCTTCACAAAGGCCCAGCAGCGCCTGCCGGCACCCCGGGCTTCTCTGCCCCAGCCTGTCGATTGCCATCCGGACCCTCTGCTCGAGGCTCTCCTCAGCGAGCACATCCTCCACGTAACAGGGCGGCTGAGGCCGCGCGAGGAACATCTCGAGAAGCCGCCTGCGACGGTCGCGTTTACGAAAGTGGTTGCCGATCCTATTCCTCAACACGCCGTCTGTGAATGCAAACAGGCTTTCAAGTGTTTGATAATTCAAGAAATGTTCAGTCACAACCATCATCGTCTCCTGTACCACATCTTCTGTATCCTCCTTCACTAACCTAAGTTTCGCGAGAAGGCGAATTCTCTCGCCCAGGAAAGAAAAAATCTTTTCCCGGGCCTCATGGTCGCCTTCGTGCGCCAGAGGGAGCAGGCGAGAGAGCGTGGCGTAGGTGGTAGGTTCCTGCATCGCGTCGAATCCTGAATCTGTTGTGTGACCCGAGGCGGTATTCTACCCTAGTTATCTGGAGGAGGCTCCAGATCCGTCGAGAGGGGGCGGCTACCTGAGCGTCTCTTGAATCGCGAATCCGCGCTTGCGAAGCTCAGCGACGAATTCGCCTGGCGGGACGGCAATCTCCACAGGAACAGCGCCACGCGGCGTCCGGCCGCGCGCCATGAGCTCGGCCACGATCGCGCCGTCCCACCCGGTTGTCCGTTCCATCGCGGTGAAGCCCGTCGTCTCGTCGTAGTAGTCGATCAGATCGATCTGCGCTTCGGCCATCCTGCCGTCCTTCTTGCCGCGCGCGATGATCCTTATCACCACGACATCCTTCTCACCCGCCCGTGTCGCAAGAGGCTCGAAAAGCGCATGGAAGACATCGCGGGGAACCACCGCCGCCGTCGCCGTCGCCGCCGCCGCCTCTCCGATCCGGATCGGGTCGAGTCGCCAGAGGCCGAGGTCCATGAAGGCCCGCAGTTGGGCGAAATGGCCCGGGTATCGGAGTGTCTTGTTCTGGTAGGTTCTCAGCTTCCCCTTGTGAGTCCACGGAGCGGTGGACGTGCCTCCAGCGGTGGTGAATGCTTCCAGCCGGCCCAGCGGCGGGATCACGATCTCCTCCAGCTCGCTCATCGGCTCAACGGCCACAATCTCGCCTTGGCGGAGATACACGGGCGGCTCAGCGTACTCGTTGGTCAGGCCGGCGATATTGAAAGTCATCAGGTAGCCGAACGGCGGTTTCGGGTCCTGCGGCAGCCCGCCGTCCCACATGAACACCTCATCGGGCTCGTCCAGCATCTGCATGGCGTAGGACATGAGCGTCGTCCCCATGCCTGGCACCTGCCCGCAGTCCGGGATGATACTGATCCCGGCATGCACGGCCAGCGAGCTCAATTCGAGCTGCTTTCGTACGATGTCGGTGTTGCCGCCGAGATCGCACATCGATGCCCGCCCCGCGATCGCCGCTTTCGTGATTTCCAGATTGAAATAGTACGGCACAGCGCTCAGGAAGGCATCAACCCCCTCGAGCAAGGCGGACACGGCACCGGTGTCGCGTACGTCCAGCGCCACGGCCGAGGCGCGCGAGCCACCAGTGAGCGCATTGACACGCTTCGCTGCCCGCTCCGCCGCCGCGCGGTCAGCGTCGGCCAGGACGACCGATTCCGCGTCGCCCCACATCAGCATGTCATAAGCGCACGCAGTCCCCTGTCGACCCGCTCCCAGAACGGCGTATTTGTAGCGCTTCACGCGAGCCTCCGTCGTGGCGCGCGTGTGGAGCGGTCACGGGTCGCGCCGGGCGAGTGTTGTGTACATGGTGCCGAAGGGGGGACTCGAACCCCCACGGATTGCTCCATACGCCCCTCAAACGTACGTGTCTGCCAGTTCCACCACTTCGGCACAGGGCCGGGACATTCTACACCAGACACGGAACTTTTCAAGGATCCCAGCGACGAAGAATTTCGTCCCTACCCCGCTGCGCCCCGGAGAGTCCGTGCAATCTCATCGAGACGCCGATTGCGGCCCCGGCACCGCGCGACCGCCACTGCCTGCAGACCTAGCTGGCAGTACAGCGGGAGGAGATCGGGTGAACGCTTCCTGATCTGCCCGACGTGCATCCTCACGATCTCGAGATCCCCTCGTGCGATCGGGCCGGTCAGAGCCGAGGAGGGATCTCGCGCCGTCAGGTTCTTGGTGGTCCTGGCCGCGAGAGGCGAGAGCATCTTCCGTCCATCGGCCCGGCTGAACCCGCAGCGTCCTAGCAGTTTCAGCGCGCCATCGAAGATCGCCACCTGATAGTTGCTCACCATCACCGCCGCGGCATGATAGAGGATCTTGTCTCCGGGGCGCAGGAGATGCAACGAGGAGCCGAGCCTCTTGACCAGCCTTCGGGCCGCAGACCTGGCCTTCGTGTCCCCTTCGAAGTAAAAGGTCGTTCTGTGGAAGATCGCCGGGGGTGGCGGCGGGAGCGGAAACGTCTGGAGCGGGTGCAGCGAACCGATTGAGGCGCCCCTCGACCTCAACGGCTCCAGGACATCACTCGTAAGGATTCCGCTGCAATGAAGGAAGACACGCCCGTCGAGCGAGTTACGCGAGGACAGAATTCTATCTACTACTGTAGTAATATCCGAGTCGCCCGTCGTGATCAGCACCACATCTGCGGCCGAAGCCGCTGTCGCGGGATCGAGCGTGATCGGAGCACTCAGACCGCGCAGCCGCACCCGGCGCCGCGACCCGATGGCAGCCACGCGGGCTCCGCTGGCGGCAATGGCGCGGGCGAGGGCGCGCCCCAGTCGCCCGGGTCCGATGATGGAGTACGTGGGCTTCATCAGGATCATGGCAACTATATTGATTCGTGGCCGTGCATGCAAAGGCGCCCCCCGGAGAGGCTCCCGGGGGCGGGGTTCGAAGCGGCAACCCAAATCCGCGGCTAAGCCGCGGATTTGGGCAATTCAAAATTCTAAATTAAAAAACCGGAAACTGCTCGGTCAATCGCCGGGCGCGGCGTGCTCGGGTCGCTTATGAAAGCCGTCCCACGCACGAGTCAACAAGGTCAAGCATCTCTTGACAGAAAGAA
>JACPPM010000319.1 GCA_016191015.1 Acidobacteriota bacterium
CGGCCGAGACGACCGCTCCGTTCCTGCATTCCTCCCCTCCTGCTTTCCTGAGAGGAGTTCGGAAGATCTAGCCGCCTCAGATTTCTTGCCATTTCGTGTCGGCACTCGACTTCCTAGACACTGAGATGTTGCTCGAGCAACTTCCGAACCCTCGAACGCGCGCGATGCAAGAGCACTCGCTGATTCGTCTCGCTGATTTCGAGAATGTTACAGACGTCCTCCGGATTCATGCCTTCGATGTCTCTGAGTACGATCACCGCCCGCTGCTTGGGCAGCAGTTCCTCGATGGCCTTCTTCAGGAAATCGTGAGTCTCTGCCCTCAAGAGGATTGTTTCCGGAGTATCCAGGGACCACGAATGCGGCGGGTCGGTCCAGCGCCCGGAGGCGGCAAACCTCTCCGGCTCCACCGCGGGCTCGTTTTCCGATTCGGACCCCGCAAGCGAAGCGAAGGAAATCACGCGCGCTTCCCGGACCGCACGTGTCCTCGCGCGGTTCATGAGAATACGATAGATCCACGTCTTCAGAGACGAGCGCCCCTCGAACGCGGCTAGCCCGTTCAGCACGCCGAGCCAGGTCTCCTGGACGACCTCCTCGGCAACCGAACGGTCCGAGACAAAGGACATGGCGAAGCGGAGAAGACCCCCGTGGAGGCTTCGCACCAGATCGAGGTACGCCTGCTCCTCGCCCGCGAGCAGGCGCTTCACCAGCCCGATGTCTTCAACAGGCCCAGTCCCCGCCGGATCCCTATGAGCGAGGGCCTCATCCATTGTCACCGTCCGGATTCATCATTGACCTGGTTTGCTCCGTCCCCAGTTCTCCGCTTCTCCACATGATCGTCGCGAGCGGGCACATCGAGCCATCGACGGGTGAGTCTACTACATAGATCAGGGATCGGCCACTACCTCTTGAACATTCGACGAGCGTGTAACGGAGCGCCTCGTGCCGAGACAGTAGAGCGTATGTGGAGGACGAGAGAAATGGTGACTGGCCGGCGCCTTGTTCGGCGCCATTTCGTCGAAAAGCGCTCGACACCCCGATGAGATCCCTCAGAGGTCGATTAATGGTGGCTCTGGCGATCGCATCTTCGGGCCCGGTGATTAGGGGCGCTCTGAAAGTCGCACTCGTCGTCGGCACGATTCTGAATGTCATCAATCTGCGAGGGCAGCTCACGAACGGGCTCTCGCACCTGGACTGCGGAAAGGTGTGCCTGAATTACGCAGTCCCCTACTGCGTTGCCACGTACAGCTCTACAACCGCGCATATCTTCGAGAAGCGAGCGCGCTCGGCGGACGGGCCTCAATAGGAGTGTGTTGCCATGCTACAGAACGATTCAAAAAGGCTGCCACGACCGGCAGGCTGCAGCTGCGGGGCCTATGATTGGCGGCTGGGGCTCCTGGCGCTTCTGGTTGTCGCCGGTCTGGTTGTTGCCGGAGCCGTCACGCTCTGGCGCGCATTAGCGAGCGATCCATCACCGGGCGCAGGGGGGCCGGCTACATCGAATGACTCGTCGTGCGTATCGTCCGATCAGACTCATGCGGCCTGGAGCGCAATCCTAAGCCGGTTCGTGCACGGCGGCCGGGCCGACCGTGCAAGGTCGAAGAGCCGGAACCAAGGAGAGCGCGACGGGTACCTCCATTCACACCAGTCCATCTCTCACCCCCCACGATGCGCAATGGCCGAGCTAGCGCAATCTGGCAGCGTACTACCTGGGCGTTTCTCCATCCCGCATTCATGATTGGTACTATGGCGGAAACGGTTCGCGATCCCGCAGGGAAAAACAGACTCACAAAACCGAGGCCATTGCCAGCACTGGCTGGAGTCGCAGGCATGGAAGCTGATGCCGAGGGCGCGGATGGAAGGAACGCATCGTGGTGGCGCCCGGTGGTCCTGCTGGCTGTTATCACGACGATCTTCGTCCTGGGTCATCTGTTCGGGCTCGGAGACCGCCTGGGGGCTTTCCGCGATTGGATCAGATCCCTCGGTGCTTGGGGGCCGGCAGCATTCGTACTTCTCTACGCCGCAGCAGCGGTTGCGGCGATTCCCGGTTCCCTCCTTACGGTCGCTGCCGGAGCGCTGTTCGGAACGCTCCTGGGCGTGCTCCTGGTTAGCATTGCATCCACCCTCGGAGCTTCTCTTGCATTTCTCACCGCTCGCTATTTTGCTCGGGATGCCGTTACCCGATGGCTGTCGGGTAACGAGAAATTTCGGCAGATTGATCAGCTGACGGCAAGACGCGGGGCCATCATTGTCGGTCTAACCCGCCTCGTGCCATTGCTCCCTTTCGATCTGCTCAACTACGCGTTCGGACTCACGAACATACCGTTTCGGACTTACGTCTTCTGGTCCTGGCTTTGCATGCTGCCGGGAACGGTGTTGTATGTCGCCGGGACCGATGCTCTTCTCAGCGGAATTGCACAGCGTGCGATTCCCTGGGGCACGATCGCGACACTAGCAATCGCTGCGGTCGTCGTGGCAGTCCTGGTGCGGTACGCGCGCCGGAGGCTGAATCAAAGCGAGCGCTCGAAGACATGACAACGAGGAAGGACATGAAAATGGCGATGCTCCAGGTTGGGGGTCTTGGGATGGGAATCGATCCCGACGATGTGCACAACCGAAAACTGGTTTCGAATGTGCATCCTCCTGATTGGAGGAACCCCGACCCGGAGCGGCGCTACAACCTAGTGGTCATTGGGGCGGGCACCGCCGGACTGGTGACGGCCGCAGGCGCCGCAGTCCTGGGCGCAAAGGTTGCGCTGGTCGAGCGGCATCTGTTCGGAGGCGATTGCCTCAATACGGGGTGCGTGCCCTCGAAATCCGTGATCCGCGCCTCTCGCGTGAAGGCAGAGCTCGACTTGGCCCGTTTTTGCGGAATTCCGATTTCGGAGAGCTCTTCTCTGGATTTTGCCATTGTGATGGAACGTATGAGGCGGATCCGGGCGCAGATCAGTGACCACGATTCGGTGCAGCGATTCCAGAAACTGGGAATTGATGTTTTTCTCGGGGATGGGCACTTCACAAGTCCCGATACGGTAGAGGTCGCCGGGAAGCGTCTTCGCTTCAAGAATGCAGTCATTGCCACCGGAGCCCGCGCGGCTATCCCTCCGATCGAAGGTCTGGCGGAAGCTGGCTATCTCACGAACGAAACGGTTTTCAACCTGACGGAGCGTCCCAGCCACTTGCTGGTAATGGGGGGAGGCCCGATCGGATGCGAACTGGCCCAGGCATTCTGCCGGCTGGGCAGCCACGTTACGATTGTCGAAATGGCTCCGCAATTCCTGACGCGGGAAGACCCCGAAGCGGCGCAAATTCTCGCGCGCGCATTCGAGCGGGACGGTATCGATGTCCGATTGAACACGAAAGTCAAGAGAGTTGTGTCTCTCGGGGAAGCAAAGCAGGTGCACGTGGAGAGCAATGGCAGAGAGTTTGTGGTCGGGGCAGACGCAATTCTGGCGGGAGTCGGACGCGCCCCCAATGTGGAAGGCCTTGGCCTAGAAGCGGCAGGAGTTGAGTATGACAGCAAGGCGGGTGTTCATGTGAATGACTGTCTTCAGACCACCAACGCGCGGATTTATGCGGCCGGGGATATCTGCCTGTCTCACAAGTTTACTCACACTGCCGATGCCGCGGCACGCATTGTGATTCAGAACAGCCTCTTTTTGGGAAGTAAGAAATGGACCACCTTGACGATTCCATGGTGCACTTACACTGATCCAGAGATTGCGCACGTGGGCATCTACGAAGCGCAGGCGCGGGCCAAGGGCATCGCGGTTGATACGTTCAAGATCCCGATGGACGAGGTGGATCGCGCAATTGCCGATGGCGAAGAAGAAGGATTCGTCAAAATCCACGTCAAGAAGGGAACAGATCGGATTCTGGGGGCCACCATCGTTGCGCGACATGCCGGGGAGATGATCAGCGAAATCACCCAGGCAATCGTGCACGGCATTGGCATGGGAGGCATCGCCAATGTCATCCACCCTTACCCAACTCAGGCCGAGGCCATCAAGCGGGCCGCCGACAGTTACAACCGCACCCGCATCACGCCCTTCGTCAAAGGGCTCCTCAGACGTTGGCTGAACTGGACTGCCGCCTGATTGTGAGCCGCTGGGTGCACGACGGCCGAGTCGACAATGCAGGGTTGAAGAGCCAGAATAGTGTAAGTGAGGCAGGTACAATCAAAACCACAACGTGCGGACATGACCTGGGGAAGAGTACTGGAAGGGATCGATTGGCGTCCGTGCGATGCCCGCCACAGGCTGGCGTGCATAAGGTTGAGAGGAGAGGTCCGGGGGTCATGTCCGCGCGCAACAATTCGCGGAGACGCGACGGGAGGATGTGCAAATGCTGAGACGCTTGGTTAGCTGTGCGGCGATGATCGCGCTGGTGGGTACTGTTGGTGCCGGCCCATTGCAGCCGGCGCCCGCAGAAGCGGAGATCTCATCGTATAAGACGATACAGCCCCGGTATGGCGAATCCCGATCCGCTCAGACGGTGCTGATCTACGTGACGGAAGACCTGAACCGGGATACACGGATAAAAGTGGAGGACTATGCGAAGACTCCGCCCAGCCAACGCATGCACGTCCTCAAGTTGAACCGATCGCTTCACTTCAGCACGGGAATCTATGACTACTCCGTCATGACCTCAGTCTTCAGTGCCCTGCAGCCCGGACACTGCATGGGCATCCTGTGTCCCGCAAAGATCTCCATCACCGCCTCCGAGTGGTGCGGCAACTTCTACGAGCAGATCTTGCCGGATAGCAACGGCGCCAGGCGCACTATGCATTCCTACTTCGAGGCGGAAGGGGACAAGGAGGACTACGTGGCTCTTCCGGGTCCAGGTCTCTATGAAGATAGCCTCCCTGTGCTCATCCGCGAATTCGAAGGGGAATTCATTCCGGTTGGCCAGAAACGGGAATACAACATCCTTCCCTCGCTCTGGGAGAGCAGGATCACACACCGGCCTCTAGCCTCTGAAAAGGGTTCGGTTGAGAAGACCGTCGATCGTCTGACGGTGGCCGGCGGAAAATCCCAATCGGTTTACAAGTGGATCTGGCATGTCGGAAGCCGTGTAGTCACCTACTGGACCGAGCAGGAGTACCCACACTACATTGTGCGCTGGAGCTCCTCCGCTGGTGAGTCGGGCGAACGGATCAAGACCATTCATCTCCCTTACTGGGAGCACAACAAGAACGAGGACAGCCGTCTCCGGCGGGAGTTGGGCCTTGCCACCCCATAGCTCCCGTCCACGAGTGGTCCCTTCAGGATTGTCCTCCAGAGCTTGCATGGTTTCCGCGATGTCTCGAAGAGACCGAGCGGCCAAGGTGAAGTCCCGTGCCTGCCTGTCGGCGCTGGTTCTCGTCCTCGCCGCCTGCGCGGACACGGAGGGGACAGGTCCGGGAGCGGGGGCCGAGGCGAATCCAGGTCCCAGTGGAGGAGACACGAGCTCGTTGTCCGTCACCCTTCCGCTTCCCGGGACCCCTTTGTTCGGGCCTGAGCTCCTGAAATCACTCGATCTCGCCCGCAAGACGAAGGGTCCCGCTTACAAGCCCCACACGCGCCACCTGCGACCCGACGGCTGGGCGAAGTACACTAACCGCCTCTTCCTGGAGTCGAGCCCGTACCTTCTGCAACACGCGCACAACCCGGTCAACTGGTACTCATGGGGCGACGAGGTGTTCGCCGAGGCCAAGCGGCGCGGGGTGCCGATTCTCTTGAGCGTTGGCTATTCGACCTGTCACTGGTGCCACGTCATGGAGGAGGAGTCTTTCGAGGACGAGGAGATCGCACGGATCATGAACGAGAGCTACGTGGCGATCAAGGTGGATCGTGAGGAGCGCCCCGACGTGGACGCGATATACATGAGCGCGGTTCAGGCGATGACGGCACAAGGAGGTTGGCCGATGACGGTCTGGCTGACTCCTGACCGCAAGCCTTTCTTCGGCGGCACCTACTTCCCGGCACGCGACGGTGACCGGGGGGGTGGGACTGGCTTTCTGACGCTGCTCCGGAAGCTGAAGGAAGCCTACGACGCGCAGCCCGACCGCGTGGCCGCGTCGGCGACCGAGATCACTCGACACGTCCAGGGGCAGCTCGCGACCCAGGTGGGCGGTACCCACCTTCCCGGCGTCGAGATCGTGCGCGCAGCCGCGGCGCAGTACAGAAGCCGCTTCGACGCCACCAACGGCGGGGTCGCCGGTGCTCCCAAGTTTCCCTCGAGCCTCGCCTTCCCTTTCCTGCTCCGCTACCACCGCAGGACGCGTGACCCCGAGTCGCTCCACATGGCCGTCCTCACGCTCGAGAAAATGGCCGCGGGCGGCATGTATGACCAGATCGGAGGCGGGTTCCACCGCTACTCGACAGACGTGCGGTGGCTGGTGCCGCACTTCGAAAAGATGCTCTACGACAACGCGCTCCTCACGCTCGCCTACCTCGATGCGTATCAGACCACCGGTGATGCGGGCCTCGCCCGCGTAGCACGCGAGATCCTGCGCTACGTCGAGCGAGACATGACCTCGCGCGACGGCGCCTTCTATTCGTCGACCGACGCCGACAGCCTGACACCGGAGGGCCACAGGGAGGAGGGCTATTTCTTCACCTGGACGCCGGCCGAGATCGAAGCCGCGCTCGGCCAGGAGCGTGCGAGGATGCTAGAAGCGTATTACGGTGTGACGCCGGGAGGCAACTTCGAGGGGCGCAGCATACTCCACGTTGCGAGACCCCTGGCCGAGGTAGCCCGTGAGCTGAAGATCAAGCCAGAGGAGCTCTCGAGCACGCTCGAGCAGGCGAGGGAGATTCTCTACAGGGAACGCGCTAGGCGGCCCGCACCCCTGCGCGACGAGAAAGTCCTTGTTGCCTGGAACGGCCTCATGATCTCGGGGTATGCCCGGGCGGCGATGGTGTTCGGCGAGGAGAGGTATGCTGGGATCGCCGGACGGGCGGCAGACTTTCTCCTCCGGAACCTCCTGCAGGATGGCCGGCTCAGGCGGAGCTTCAAGGACGGCCGCGCGTGGCACAATGCCTACCTCGACGACTACGCGTTCTTCATCGCGTCGCTCCTGGATCTGTTCGAGGCGACCGGAGAAGCGCGGTGGCTGGAAGAGGCGATCGCCCTCGATCACGTCCTGGAGGCGCACTATGAGGACAAGACGGGCGGAGGTTTCTTCATGACGAGCGACGACCATGAGGTTCTCCTCGCCCGTGAGAAGCCGAGCTACGACGGGGCGGAGCCATCCGGCAACTCTGTCGCCGTCCTGAATCTTCTTCGGCTCCACGAGCTCACTACCTTGGACAGCTACCGCCAACGCGCCGAGCGAACGTTCAAGGCGTTCAGCCCTCTTCTTGCCAGGGCACCCCAGGCGCTCTCCGAAATGCTCCTCGCGGTCGACTTCCACCTCGATACCCCGAAGGAGATCGTGATCGTCGTCCCGGAGAAAAGGAGTGACGCCGAGCCCCTGCTCGCGCAGTTACGTGCCTCCTTCGTCCCGAACCGCGTGTTGGTCGTGGCGGTGGAGGGCAAGGAGCTCCAACGGCTGTCCGAGCTTGTTCCACTACTCGAAGCCAAGGTCGCGCAGCGCGGGAAGGCGACGGCCTACGTCTGCGAACGCCGCGTCTGTGAGCTCCCGACCAGCGACCCCGCTGTCTTCGCCAAGCAGATCCGGAAGGTAAGGTCCCTGGATGAATCCGGAACGAATCCGGACAGATAGTCGGACGGCGGACGAGACCTCGGACTGGATATTCGGAAGCTGCCGTGGTGTGCAGTTGAGAAGGGGGTACTATAGGCCGCTTAGCGGCCTATTCTTACCAACATGTTGTCAGGCAGGTGGGCATGGTCAGGACGCGAGCGCGAGTGTGTTGAGGGTCTGGTTGAGTTCCCTCTTGAGGTTGATGTAGTGGATGTCGAGGGGGCCGAAGTGCCTTGGTCTTCGCCCGGTGCGCAGGTTGTAGCCCGAAGAGATAAGGGGCCTGATGACCTTCTGGTCGAGGATGAGCCAAGCGAAGAGCTTGCGGCAGGGGTCGAGGAGGGGACGGTACCGGTAGGTCCTGTCGATTTTTTCGGCGAGGCCCTTTCCCACGATTTTCTTGAGGTCGTAGGCGGCGTTTCGAATGGTGTACTGGGTCGGAGGCTTGTCGGTGAGTTCCTGGATTTTGGCGGCGAAGTCGGTGATGGTGAACCCGGAAGGAGCTGGGGAGAGGGCGATGAAGGCACGGAGAGCGTCACGCATGCGTTGGCTTTGGAGGTTGACGCCGGCGAGTCTGGTGTGGCCTGTGAGTGTGGGCGAGGGGAGCTGATCGACGAAGCCCGTGTCAAGGAATTCGACGCTCAGGGACCGGACGACATCCAGGAATCGAACGAGGATCTGCTTCAGCATCGAGATGATTGTAGGCAGCAGACCGATTCCTCTGCCCAGCTTCAACGCCTTCGTGTTGTGTACGACGACCTCGATTCGTAGGAGACGAGCGCCTTTGTCGTAGATCTTCAGGGTCAGTTTCCCGAAGTGGATTTTGAACACCGTCAGATCATAGGTAGGTTTCTCGGTCGTCACCTGGAATCTCTCTTTCCGGAGACGTTTCGTGTGAGGGCGGTAGCGGGAACCGAAGATGGTGCAGACCCTTCTGAGGTCCAACAGAGTGCGTGTTCGGTCGATCGTACTCTGGTAGATCTGCTCCATTTCGCGGCCGCTCCGAAAGAGGAGGCTTCGGCTGTACTCGATCTGGTAGGAGGAGTACCGATATCGGAAACCGCTTTTTTCCTGCTCCTCGATGCTCAGACCAAAGCACAGACAGCACGAGTAGATCCAGCGATCGCAGAGCTGGGAGAGACGCCCTATAGAGTTCGGAGAGCTCAAGGTATCTGCGATCTCCCCCAGCCCCGCCGGGTCGGAAAAGCGTACGAAGCAATTATCCTCTTTCGTCACATCGATGTCGCGTTTTTTCAGACGACGCGAACCCCACTCGTGGCCGTTGAGAATGATCTGGGCACCAAACGGTGGGTGAGCACTCATGTTGATCGTGATGTGCCCCCACTCGGCATCGATGATGTGAAAGTGGTAGTAGTTCACATAGGGCCATGGATCCCTTCGCCTCAGATCCATCCCGTTTTCTCCGTAGTGACGGACCTGCCAAACCAGTGCGGGTGCCTTGGAGACGAGCACCAAGAACAGACCAAGCCGTTTCGGATCCTTCGGGAGATGCTGGTCGGCGATCTTGTCTTTCCTTTCACCCGACTTGCAATAGATCACAGGCATACCATGCTGACCGGCCCAAGCACGAACCCGCCGGCCGAAATGACCGGCTGTCCGCATCAGGTGCGTGTCATCAAGGCAGGCATCGGAACCAACCAGCTGTCGCCACCAATACCGAAACCCCGCCGGACTCTGTCCCATGGGGAAATAGGCATTGACGACGATCCGATCGATCCAGTCATACGATCCCTCCAGCAGCGAAGAACAGGCGTCGGAAAAACCATCCAGCGTTGCCATGGCGCGACTCCTCTTCCGATGATCCGGATCCCATCTTATGCCCGCTGGCCACCACAGCGCGACTGTCAGATCGAATTCCTCAGCTGCTCAGCCCAGGCTGCGGCCCGTCAGGGCCGCCTCTTTTCGCAAGCGACGCGCGCGAAAAGCATAGTGTCTAAGAAGTTGAGTGCTCACACGAAATGGCAAAACATTTGACGGTGCAAGATCTTCCGAACTCCTCTCAGGAAAGCAGGAGGAGAGGAATGCAGGAACGGAGCGGTCGCCTCGGGCGGATCAGAGCGGCTCGGAAGAACGCTCTCACCCCGTCGCTCCGCTCAAGGGCTCCGGCTCCACGCTCCAGGCCCGCGAAGCGGGCCGGACGCTTTCACGCGCGGCGGAGACTGCCGTATCGGTCAACTAGCTCATGCGGCTGGCATGGGCTCATGGTGATGACGTTGCTGATTCAGGTCCTTGGACCGTCCGCAGCGTCTGCGTCGGATTCTGACCGACGCAACGATCCAATACTCGCGTCTCACCTCGTTTCACACACAGCACAACGGGCGATGAAAGTGGTCCCGGCTCGAGCGGGGGTGATCTTCCGAGACAGGAAGTGGGAGCTGGGCGCCATGGCCGGCTACGCGAGCTCGCTCAGTGCTCCCCGCGGCGACAACCCAGGGGTCAGTTTCAGCCCTATTCTCGTGTCTGTTGGGTGTCCCATCACTGATATCCATGGAACCGGCTCCTTCCAAGGGGATCTCGAAATAGTCATCGAGCCGGCCCTTTTGGCCATGACCGCCCCTGCTCGGTCTCCCGCGGAAGGCGTCAGCCTGCTGCTGCGCTACAATTTCGTGGCCAAGGGCCCCTGGGTGCCTTTCTTCGACATCGGCATGGGCGTCCTGAACTGGAGCATCGAGCTGCCAGACGTGCTGGTGACCAAGTTCAACTTCACGCTCCAAGCCGGGCCCGGTCTTAGATACTTCCCGGCCACCAACCTGGCCCTCGTCGGACAGCTCCGATTTCATCACATCTCAAACGGGGGCCGCGACCGACCCAATGTCGGCGTCAACTCGGTCGTCGCCCTCGTGGGGGTTTCTCGCTTCTTCTGAATCCTGACCAGGGCAAATCGTGCCGCAACAGGATGAGGGGTCCAGAGGCGTGCGAGAGGTTGAGATGCCCGCGAAGCCACGCGTTGAGGAGCGCCAGCCGACTCGCCCGGGAGGCACCGGTGTCGTGAGGGGGTGGGTTCGTTGAGTGCGGGCATCGGGAGCCCACTCTTCTCCGCACTGCCTGTTCGACCTCTCGCTCGTGCCCCTTCTTGGTAGAAGACCGCAGGTGGGTGCCTGGACCGAATGTCATGAGGTACACCTGTGCTCTGTCCGAGGGAACGGGCTCCGTTCGGGAGAGACTCAAACATGCGTGCCACCGGATCAAACCAAACAAAGGACAATCCCGTGCGGCTCCAGGGGATCTGCCGGCAACGAACCTGAGGTCCCGTCATCGGCTTCCTTTCGCGCCGTAGGCTCGTTTGTCACCCAGTAGGACTCGGGTGTCCGGGTGGGCTCGTCGCCATTCTCCCAGCGTAACGACACCGGGCTCCTGGATAAAGGATATCGTCTCGCCCTTACGCGGTCCCGAGACTGCCGTCCAGCCGGACCCATCGAGTGGATACCAGAGGCTCTCGGTTCTTCGGTCAAAGATCAGGAAGACGTTTCTGTACACGTAACCGCTGACTCCGAACTGGTCGAGCTGGCCAGCTTTTTCTCGTCCGTAAACTACGGACAGATTTGAGAGCGGTCACCAGCCGACGCCGATCGGCTTGTTCCCGATCCGGTCATTAACCAATTCGTGGAGATCGAGCAGGGCGACGGGATATGCCCGTGCTTCACCTCCATCCACGTACCCGATGACAGGGATACCGCCGGTGGTCTTCGGCCGCTCGTTGGATCGATAGCGGCTGGGCGGAATGAGAAGGAGACGAGGGTCATCCGGGGAGACGAAGAGGGGGTCGTCGATCGCGCGAATTCGATCCTTTCCGATCCCATACTGCAGCTCGAAAACCGGAATAGACGATCCGGTGAAATCGTACCACTGGGCTCCGGGACCAGTCGGATCTCCGCCGGCCCAGAGGAACGTCTTGCCATCCTCAACACGTATCTTGGCGCTGCCCTTCCCCAGCAGGCCACGGTACTCATTGTTCTGTGTCTGCGACCCACTGCTCGAATCGGCGGCCATCGTCTGCCCGCAGACCATTGCCCATCCGACAGCGAGAGCGAAACGAACCGACGCGCACATGAATGTCATTCTGTAACCTCCATTGCCTGCTCTTTTCGGCACCTCTAATGGACAAAGTCTCTCGGAGTGAATTCCTGTTACAGGCACCCTGGTGCGGAGAGTGCAGAATCGATCCAGTTCCTCAACGCCGCCCGAAAGAGATCAGCGCTCGCTCCGTGCAAGAGGGGCGGGGCATCACGATTTGGAAGGTCGTAGACGGACGGATTGCGGAGGAATGGAGCAAGTTCGATCAGGCCAGACGAACGTCGCGCGCCACGATCGCAGTCCTTGCGCCCCCCGTGATGTGGCACCGGCGATGCGCGCGCTTGACGCCCGACGCCAGGACTGACTGATCCCCGAACTCATCTGATTGCGCGATTCACTAGGTAGAGGGAGACAGGTATGAGAACCGATCCGGCGGAGCCGTCCGGGACCGTGCCCAGTGTCATCCAGCATGTGGTGTCACGCACGACGGCGACGCATTTTGGTACGCACGCCCTTCTCTCTTCGTCGCCTCATGGATCTCCCGGCCAGGATACTGCGCGATGCCGCAACTACGGCCGGGGTCGTGAGCGTGGGCCCTGTCGAGCCAGATAGGCAGGCTGGAATCGAACGAGGATGACGCGCCATCCAGCAGTGTCAAGAGAGCTATCGAGAATTGGAGGATACAATGAAAGCATTCGGCGGTGTGGTCATGTGTGCTTGCTTCCACGGCAGCATCTCTGCGTGGGGGCGGACCCAGGAATATCTGTGATGGCTGGATTCCGCGGGCCTGACCGGGGACAGTTTGGGAGTGGCCAGCAACCGGTCCTGCGTATCGCCGAACTGCTGACGCTCGAGACGCCGTCTCGAGAAGTGGAGGAAGCCGGAGAAGGATCTCCGGAGCGATCGAATGCGCATCAGCGACGACTACGAAGCGAAAATCCAGCAGATTCGCCGCGGTGGGTTCTGACCCGGCGTCGCAGGCCGAAGGCGGAGGACCCTTGCCGGCTTGCCTTGCTGCCCGTGGTCCAGATCATTCGCCCTTCTACCAGGGGTGCGCCAATGCCCCGGAACCCGCATCCGGGATTGCCGGATGATACGATGCCGGGCGAATTCTCGCGTTTAGTAGTGGAGGTGCGAATGAGCTTCAATTTGCCTCGCCTTTTCTCTTCACGATCCGAGCGGAGTGGACCGGATCTCCTCACAGATGGCATCGACGTATACGCCCAGCCGGACGGCCGATCACATGGCATGCATGACCAGCTCAGCGGGCGATTCAGAGGTGCCGTTGTCTTCTCAACTCAAAACGCTCAGTACCACGTCACGGACGGCGCTTGCACCGCCATCATCGATCTGAATTCGAGGCGGTCATCGGCTCGCCGCGATGCCCTCGGCATGCGCCTCCTCGGTCACTGTCCTCCTCGATCCCTCCAGGTAGCATCCGGTCAGCCTCCGCTGGGCAACTGCCTGGTCTTTTCGAACCAGAGAAAATTCGTCATCACGAGTCCCATATCGGAGATACTGTAGTCTGACGATGTCTATCGGAAGCCGCCAGAGAGGTGATCAATCGTCGTGGACAAGCAAGAGATCGAGGTGTTCGTTTCCGCACGAATCAGGGGGGCGGTGGAGGAAGCCGCAGCGGACTGCGTCCGTGAGCTCAACACGATGGGTCACGACTTCACGGAGTTGAGTGGGCTCCCCCTCGGCTGGCGCGACGGCAAGACCGACCTGATCCTGGCCGTGAATTGCGCACTTGCGGTCGGGCTTGCCCCCAGCGCAGATTTGCCGCAGCCGGCCGACTCGGAGACCGAGGCGTTCATAGCGCTCGCCGAGTCGGGGACAGACAGAGAAGCCCTCGTTCTCAACCTTCTGGAAGGTGACATTGCGAATGGCGGTTTCTATCAGCTTTACGACAACAAAGGGATCGAGTTCATTCGTGAGGCAGTGCGGTACTTGCAAGGCATCGGTGCCCGTTCGGCCAAACGCATTGTAGAACGGGCCCTTGAGCTCATCGAGGAGAAGGCGACAGTTCTGAGCGAACATGAGAAGCTCAGAAAGGAGCTGTGTCGGCTGGACTCACGCTTCGGCAGGTTGCGCGAGAGCATTCCTGCGCTCTTTGCCGGGCGACGTCGGGGGGCGCGCCCGTCATGAGCTTCGAGGGCTGTGGGGATCAGCCGAACAATGGGCGGATTCCGTGAACCAGGATGTCGACAGTGAAATGCGAAACCATGGCCGCTTCGAGGCCGTGTTTGCGATACAAATAGCCGAAAGCCATCCCAAAAGGCAGAATATCGACCAATGTTCGGAGCATGATGATCGGAGCCTCGGCGCCCGTCAGGTGGTAGAGGCCAAAGACGAGTGTTGATATCGCGTTCGCGGTCCAAAAAGCCGCTGGAGTCAAGACACCGTCGCGGCGCCGCACGATCGTCGTGATCAGCCACCCGAGCCCGGAGAGGAGGAACAAGCGGAAGACGATCTCTTCGCCGATTCCTCCTTCGAAGGAGGCGAGGACCCCAGCCCAGGCTGGCACACCGCTCAAACGGCTGTGGATCTCATACGCGGGCTCGAGCACCCCGAGCGCACGGTGAAATAGAAACTCTTCAATTCCGATCACGAGGAGAGTCAATCCCACGGCGATAGAAATGGCTGGAACGAGGATCGATCGCAGTGACGCGTTCGTCCGTTCACCATAGACCTTCGCCTGGAGGAGTGGTACCGCCAAGCCGATTCTCTTCGCGGCGTACAGCCCGCCCGCAGCAGCGGTCAGGTCCATCAATGCCACAAACGCCATGCCCGACAGCAGCACTCGCCAGGTGAGCGGGGGCAGCGGCACGCCGGTAAGGGCGTTCTCGAGTGCTGCGATGAAGGGGTAGCTCAGCGGGTGCACGGCAACGCTGCACGCCGCGAGCAGGAAAACGACCCGCCACGGATAGCGGTGTGAGCCACTTTCGATGACGCCGGGGTCAACCATACGACTTGCGGATTCTATCATTGCTCATGAATGCAGACCCGATATGGTCCCGGTCCTTGGTCCGTTTCGCGCCGCGCGCACACGGCGGGCGGCAGTCGTACAAGCGCCGGTCATCTTGGAACCACGAGACGCCGGCGAATGCAGTGTGCTGGATCAGGTTCTGCAGCTCGGGTCCGGTCGCCACCTCAGACACCTTCCCTCCGCCACTGACCATCGGAGTCGAGGAATACTCAGCGGCTGTGATCGCCGGTATGTCGCGCTGCGAAGACGGCGAGCTGGGTGAACCCGACCCTGTCGGTCTCATGCAATCTCCCTATCTTGTCCGAGCATTCGTTGTCACGTTTCGCCACACACATAATCGCGCAAACGCCCTTCGTTGCGGGTCAGATGCACGGACGCGCTGATGGAGCGATCGCGAGTATCCATTGATCTCAGGCGGGAGGAGGTTCTCCGGGTTGCCGAGTGCGCAGGCCGGCCAGGATGCATCGTTCCTCGGTCTCAGCCCTTCAGCGCGCGCTCCGCCTTCCGTGCCACTCCCATGAATCCCAGGGCCCGCGCCCGGGCCGTCAGCGCTGACAGGCGCTTCCGCCCGGCGCTTCCCTCCCCGCAGAGAGTCTCGACCTCCCCCAGGCATAGGATCGCCTCCAGAGCCAAACCCACGTCCCCGCAACGAGCGGCACCGGCCTCCAGAGCGCGCCCGCGTGTCAGGGCGACTCCAGCTTCGCCCCTCGCCGCCAGGACACGCACGGCAGCGATCTCGGCGGCAATCCGGGAGGTATCGAGCTCGGTCCGGCCCGCGGCTTCGAGAGCATCCTTCGACCATGTGTGTGCCGCCTGGAGATCGCCGCGCGCGAGGGCCGACAGGGCGAGGATCGAGCGGGCGGTGCAAACCCCCTCCCAGTTCTCAGCCCCTTCCAGACCGGACACCGCAGAAGACGCGATGCTCGCGGCCCTGGCCGGGTCAGCCCCCATCAGCTCGATCTGTGCTTCGCGCAAAAGGGCCTCATCGCGTTCAAACGTGAGGTTCAGCTGTGCAAAGCGGCCCAGCGCTTCTTCGATCGATCGTCGCGCCGCCGCGAGATCTCCCGCCCAGATCTCGATATCGGCGAGAGTGATGGTGGATTCGGCGGCGAGGCTTTGATTGCCGATCTGCGTCGCAATCCCGATAGCCGCCTCTATGTCACGCCGAGCGTCTGCGAGCCGTCCCTGCATCCGCGCGGTGATGGCGAGGTTGCCCAAAGTCACCGCTTCGCCTCGCCGGTCCCCGATCTCTCTGTACGCGTCCACGGCGTCGGCGTACTGACGCAACGATTCCTGGCGCTCACCCATGTCATCGAGAAGGTTTCCGAGATTGTTGTGGGCACGCGCGGCCCCTCTCCGATTGCCCGTCTGCGCGTAGATGGCCAATGCTTCCTCCATGCAGAGGCGTGCCTCCGCCCTATGCCCCGACTCCGCGAGGGGCCCGGCCATGATACTAAGGGCCCGGGCGACCGCGTCGAGGTTGCCCGCCTCCCGAAACACAGGCAGACTCGCACGGCACTCTTCGAGTGCGCGTGCATTCTCGCCGAGCTTGTAGGAGGCGAACGCCTGCCTCAGCCGAGCATGGGCGGCCAACATGCGCGCTCCGATCATCGCCGCCTGCTCCTCCGCCGAGCCAGCCTCCTTCCGTTCGAGCTGGTAGTCGCCGGCCACCTCGGCTGCCTGCGCCCGCGCCATTGAAACACGCGGATCGTTTTGGATTGATGGCAGCACCCGGCGCGCCTCTTCAAGAGCAGCCATCGCCCCGGGGCCGTCTCCACTGTTCGCCAGCGTAGCAGCGAGACGCAGCCGGTGCTCCGTGTCATACGGGTGGAACGTGACAAGGGCACGTCGCACTTCGATGGCACGTTTCCAGTCCGGCTGGTATTCACAGTACCTCGCTTCCATCGCCAGCTTCACCTCCCGAGGCAACGCCAAGGAGCAATCGAACGCAGCGCGAGCCTCCTCGATCGCGCGAGCGTCGTCACCCCTTGCCCGCCACGCGTCGGCCAACGCTGCATGAAGGTAGGGTGATCGCGGAGCATCCCTGACAGCCTCCGAGAGAAGTTCCGTGGCTCTCACGCCGTCGAAGCTTCGCAAGCGGTCAAGACCTTCGGCATAGAGACGCGCGACATCCGGAGGGAGCGCCAGGGCGGCGCGCATACCTTCGCTGAGGTGCGGCGCGGCGGTACCACCGCCAAGTTGCCGGCGCAGCTCCATGCAGCAGCGTGTGACCAGATCGTAGAGGTCCGTAGCTGCGGCCGCTTCCGCCACCTCGGCCCTGACAACGCCGCTGTCGGTTTCCAGAGCTCGGAGGGAGAGCCGGACTTTCGGCGACCCGCTTGCCGGGATCAGCCGATAGGATCCGCTGATCACGAAATCCACCCCCAACGACGTCCGAATCCTGCCCAGATCGCCTGGATCCGGGAGGCGGACAGTCGACCCCTGGGCGACATCGGCGACCGAACCCGCAGGCACATCGATCGGAATGACGCGGAATCTGCCATGCCAGGCGATCTCAGTTGCAATCATCTCGCTCACTGATGTCCCGATCCATTCCCAGCTCCGGTCTCCGGTCGCATTGAGAGGCCGCTGAACCATCAGCGCCGGTGGCAGGCGCGGAGAGATCGGGCCGCCAAGCCAGTGGAGCCACCCGAGTGCCGCCCCGATCAGCGCCAATCCGCCAACCGCCACTGATCCGCGAGTGACCCAGACGCGCCGCCGCATGGCTGGAGACAATGGCACCCGTTGTCCACGCAGCGCGCGCGCTACATCCTCTGCCCGTGCCCAACGCAGAGCTGGATCTGGTTCCAAACATCTGGCGATCACGCGGTCCCAGGGCCGTCCGAATCTCAAGCTGGCCAGCCGCTGCCCGGGCACGGATCTCAGCGGCCAATGCTGCCGCATCAGCCCCTCGGCCTTGGGCAGAACCCCTGCAAGCATTTCGTGAATGACCAGCCCCAGCGAATAGATGTCGGAGGCGGGCGTGGCTGGCACCCCGGCCAACTGCTCGGGTGACATATACGCCGGCGTCCCCAGTATGTGACCGGTCCGCGTGATGCGGTCCCGCTCGTCCTCAACTCCGCTGAATCCGTGAGCGGTCCCGAAATCTGTGATCACAGCGTGCACTGTGGTCCCATCGGCTGGAACCAGGAAAACATTGGCCGGCTTGAGGTCACGGTGCACAACGCCAGCCGAGTGGGCCGCCTGGAGGCCGGCCGCGAGCTGAATCACGATCGCCATTGCGTCCGACGGCGACATCGGCCCTCCCCGGTGGAGGCGCTCCGCGAGGGTCTCGCCGGGCAGGAATTCCATGGTCAGGAACAGAATCTCGGACCGGGAATCCGAGCTCCCCGGATGCCGGCCCACATCGTATGTGCGGCAAACGTTCGGATGCGATACGCGGCGCGCCAATTGGACTTCACGTTTGAGCCGCTCGACAAAGCTGGGATCGGTGGAAAGACGCGGATGCAGGGCTTTCAGTGCCGCTGGGATGCCCAGTTCCATGTCGGTTGCCTCGAAGACCTGACCCATGCCGCCCTGACCGACGAACCGGCGGATGCCGTATCGGCCGGCCACCAGAGTACCCGGAGCGAAGAGCGGCTCCTCGCGAGGCTCCATCAAATGATGGGGCTCGGGTCCAGGCCCTATCATGCAGCCCAGAGCCCCCGTCTCGCGTGGCGCAGCTTCGAGCAGCGACAGCACTTCAGAGAGGAGCTCTTCGTCACCCCGAGCCTCGGACTCCAGAAACGGAACTCGATCGCTTTCGGGCTGCTCGCAGGCTCTATCGAAAAGATCCTTGATCTTCTGCCAACGCTCGGGGATCATGCTTGCCGGGAGAGCTCCCGCGAGAGCCAAGCCTTCGCGAATCGCCACTCGCGCTTGACGGTGCTCTCGGAGATTTCGAGGAGACTGCTGATTTCTTCGACGCTGAGTCCCCCGAACACGCGCATCTCGACAATCTGCGCCTGGCGCGCGTCGATGCCCTCCAGGTCGATGAGTGCCTGGTTCACAGCCAGCAAGTCGACCTCACCGCGCCCGGGAATGAGCAGACCTGTATCGAGCGTAACAGCCTGCATCCCACCTCCGTGCTTGATCGCCAGCCTCCTGCGAGCCTCATCGACCAGGATGCGGCGCATAATGATCGCGGCCGCGCCGAAAAAGTGTGCACGATCGCGCCAACTGACACTCCGCTGGACCGCGAACTTCAGGTATGCCTGGTGGACCAGATCAGTTGCCTGGATCCGCTGGTCCGGCAGCTCGCGCCGGATCTGTTGTCGGGCCAGCCGCCTCAAGTCCTCGTAGACAGTTGGAATCAGCTCGGACAGCGCTGACGACTCCCCGCGATTCCATTTCTCGAGAAGCCTGGTCACCCCGACCAAGTCTGTCTGTCCCACAGGCACGCCTCCATTCGGTCCCGATGCTCACCGCACGATACCATCTCCATCACCGGCGGCTCAACTGAGACGATCGAGTATCGGTAGGGCCCAGCATACGGCGCGTGGGCTGAGCAGGGGCGCTTGAGTGTAACATCAGGACCGCTGGGCGGACTGTGTTCACGGGACTCAGCGAGGCGATTGCAGGAGGAGGATCTTGAGCATCGAATTGGAACGTGCGCGGCCGTTGACAGGAATAGATGCAAGATTGCATATTTCTGTTGAGGGGTTGATGAAACGGCATCCCGTCGCGATTGTCCTACCTTTGTTTGTCATCGTGTCTTGCACACTCTGTGCTGGCGGGGAGCTCACGCGTGAAGCTGAGCTGAGGGCGCTGAGGGAGGAGAAATCCCGTGTGCTCGCGCCAGACCGGCGCAACCGCATCGAAAGCGTGCTGCTCTGGATGCAAGAGCGGAAGATCAAGGAAAGGCTGGAAACGCCGGGGGCTGGGTTCAAGGGATTCCGGCCGAAGCTGGGTGGCCTGAGCACGGGCTCAGGCTTCGCCTTCGGGGTCCAATTCGATCGACCACGGACTTGGTCGGATCGGTTGGATCTCTCGTTCTCTGCCGCTGCCTCCCCAAGGAAATACCAGAGCTACGACGCGATCTTTGATTTCCCTCGGTTGCTTCATCAGCGTGTACGACTCACCGCGTCGATGCGCTACCGCAACATGCCACAGGAGGATTACTTCGGCTTGGGTCCGGATACCAGCAAGGGCGATCGCAGCGACTATCTGTACGAAGACACCGCCTATGAGCTCGCTGCGGGCCTGCGGCCCATCCCACATTTGTTTCTTGGGTCACGGCTCGGATGGCTGCACACGAACGTAGGCGAGGGTACGGACAGGCGGTTCCCGAGCACAACTTCGGTCTTCGACGAGAAGACCGCTCCAGGCTTGTCGCAACAGGCCGACTTTCTCCGCGGGGAGCTCTTCGCTGAGCTCGACTATCGGGATTTCGCAGGCAATCCGCATCGGGGCGCTTACTACAGGCTTGGATATGCAATCTTCGACGATGTGACGCTTCACCGATATGGGTTCGGCCGCCTCGAAGCCGAGGTACAGCAGTACCTGTCGTTTAACCACGGGCACCGCGTCATCGCGCTCCGGTTTTCTACATCTCTCGACCACCCGAGGAGCGGACAGAGTGTCCCCTTCTACCTCCAAAGGACACTGGGCGGCTCCAATGACCTGCGCGGATTCCGCGAATTCCGCTTTCGAGACCAAAACGTGATGGTGATCAACCTTGAGTACCGCTGGGAGGCATGGATCGGCCTCGACATGGCGCTCTTCGCCGACGCCGGCAAAGTTTTCCGGGATCGCTCCGACTTCGATCTGAGGAATCTGGAATCGGATGTCGGCATTGGATTCCGATTCAACGTCGAGAAGGGCGTCTTCTGGCGCATTGATATCGCGCGAAGCCGTGAGGGGACGCGGGTCTTCATGAAGTTCAACCACGTTTTCTGAGAGAGACGCTCCATGACCACTCTTGTCACCAATGTCCGAAGGCGTTCGCGTGCCACTGTGATGACTCTAGCGATGGCCCTCAGCGCGTCTGCAGCTCCGGCAGAAGTATTTCGTTCGGATGACCCGATCAGGGTCGATCGCGATGATTTGCATACTCCGAAGCCGCAAAAGCGAAAAATCAACGACTACTGGGACTTTTTCGAGAATACTTTTTTCCTGCGGGGCGACAGATCCGACACCCGGGCGCTGAACATCAACACCCGTGGAGAGGTGCCGGACTCCAGCTGGTACACGAATCGCATCGGATGGCGACCGATGACGCGTGACGAGCTCGTGCGCGGACCGGATACTGGCAGTGGACCGGCAGCGGGTATCTGGACAGTGGTTTCGGGGAAGTCGCAAGGAATCAGCCCGGGGTTCACGATCGCCGATCCGCGCGGCGACCAGTACTTCCTGAAGTTCGACCCGAAAAGCAACCCGGAGATGGCGACGGCTGCGGAGGTGATATCCACCAAGTTCTTCTACGCGCTCGGCTACAACGTCCCGGAGAACTACATTGTAGCGTTTCACCCATCGAACCTGCGCGTCGATCCCGGTGCCACGGTCGAGAACCAGCTCGGTGAGAAAGCGCCGCTCACCACGGAGCAGGTGCTGGAGCTGTTAGCCGGCGTGGCTCGAATGCGGGATGGGCGGATCCGTGCGGTTGCGAGCAAGCGCATAGCGGGAGCAAACCTCGGTCCGTTCAAGTTTTACGGCATGCGCGGCGACGATGCCAATGACGTGATCCCGCACGAGCACCGGCGTGAGCTGCGCGGCTACTACGTGTTCTGCTCATGGCTGAATCATGACGACTCGCGGAGCATCAATACCTCCGACTTCTATGTGACCAGTGGTGGAAGTGGTTTCGTCAAGCACTATCTGATCGATTTCGGTTCGACGTTGGGGAGCGGCAGCGTCGCCGCTCAGAAGCGGCGGCCGGGCAACGAGTACTTATGGGAAGCGAGGCCGACCTTCGCCAGCATTTCCACCTTGGGTATGTGGCTTCGTCCCTGGGTCATGGTGACCTATCCCGACCATCCCGGCATCGGTCGGTTTGAAGCTGACTTCTTCCAGCCGGACAGATGGAAGCCCGAATACCCGAACGTCTCGTTCAGCAGGATGCTCCCCGAAGACGCCTTCTGGGCCGCTCGACAGGTGATGCGGTTCACCGACGATGACGTTCGCGCCGTGGTCAGGACGGGCAAGCTATCTGATCCCGAAGCCGAGAGCTACCTCGCGAGCTGCCTTATCAAGCGTCGTGACAAGATCGGCTCATACTGGCTGCGGCAGATCTCGGCGCTCGACAACTTCCGCATCGAGTCCGGCTCGCTCTTCTTCGATAATCTGCTCGTCACACACGGCTTCTCGCAAAACATGATTGAACAGGCGGTCAAGTTGGCGCTTTTCGATAACGTATCCGGAGAGCGGATGGATCCCCGCGGGGAAACAGTTGCCACCGGTGGCCGTGTGCCGCTGCCATCATGGCTCCTTGAGTCCAATGATGGTTCCATCGCGGTTTTGCATCTCTCGGCCGGTCCCCACTCTGTGAGCATATTCTTGAGGAAGACCGGGGGCGAGATCGACATCGTCGGGATCGAGCGGCATTAGATGCTCGCACGAATCCTCCGGCGCTTACCGATCAGGAAGGGAGAGTGGGGTGTCACCCTGCTTATGCTCTCCTGCATCTTCGGCGTGATGACTTTCTACTACATTCTGAAGCCATTGCGCAGCGGCCTCTTCCTCAGGAGCTTCCCATCAAGCCACCTGCCCTACGCCTACTTCTTGACAGCCTTTTTTGCGGGAAGCCTGGCGACGCTGTTTTTCAAGCTCAGCCGGCGAATTTCCGCCATAACCTTCCTCACAGCCACCAATCTGGCGATCATCGCGACCCTGCTCTATTTCCGATGGGCAATGGGGCGTGAAATCCACTACCTGCCTTACGTCTACTTTGTCTACGTCCAGATTATCTCGGTCCTTTCGACCGCGCAGTTCTGGCTGCTCGCGGGATACGTCTTCGACAACCAACAGTCAAAACGCATTTTCCCGATCCTGGGATCCGGTGCCATCGCCGGGGCCATGGCCGGGAGCTTCGTACCAGCCTTTCTCTCGCGCCGGTTGGAGACGCCGACAATGCTGCTCATCTGTGTCAGCATCTGCATCCTCCTCACGGTTCTGAGCCAGCTTGCATGGCGGAGGAGGAGGCCTGAATCCGATCTGGCTCCGCACCGTCGCGGATTCGAGGAGAAGCCGGACAGACTCGTCGACCTGCTTCAGTTGATCTTCGGCTCGCGCCACCTTCTTCTCGTTGCCGTTCTCGTCTTCCTGACCCTGATCGCGTCGCAGATTTCCGATTGGCAGCTCAACGATGCCGCTCAGAGCGCTTTCAGCCACCTGCCGAAACCCGAGCAGGAGAAGATGATCAACTCCCTGTTCGGCCGTTTCTACTTCGTGACCAATATTCTCGGTATCCTGCTGCAGCTATCTCTCTCCGCCTTCGTGGTGCGCAATTTCGGAATCGGTACGGCTATCCTTTTCCTGCCGGGCGCCCTGTTCTTGTCCGCTATCGGTGTGATCCTCGCCCCCACCCTCTGGACCGCCGTCATCGCCCTCGGGAGCAATTCGGTCTTCCGATATTCGATCAATCGGGTGGGGTTCGAGCTCCTGTACCTTCCCCTATCCCCCGAGGTCCGGAAACGGATCAAAGTCTTCATTGACGTTTTCATCGATCGTTTCGGACGTGCCGTTGCGGGTCTGATAGTCCTGGCGCTGACAGGGGCAGTCGTCTCCGCCGGTCTCCGAGGCACCGCGGTTGCTATCGCCATCCTGACAGCCGCGTGCGTGATGATCTGCCTCATGCTGCGTCGTTCGTACGTCGATGCATTCCGAAAAAAACTCGCGCGCGGGGAGGTGGATGTCTCAGAGGTTCACCGCTACATCAGCGATCCCCAGACGGTTCGCCTTCTCCTCGGCGCGCTCGAATCCGGGAACGAACGGCAGATCCTTTACGCGCTCGGCCTCCTGCAGTCGTCCCGTGGTGTGGACTTCTCCGCAAAGCTGATTCCACTCCTCACACACCCTTCCGCTTCCATCCGCGAGTCGGCGCTGCGCACTCTGCCGGCTGTCCCGGTTGATCACAGCGCGGAAGTGGAGCGGCTCCTCGAGGATTCATCCGAAAACGTGCGTTGGGCAACGGTGGATTATCTGTGCTCGACCAGTCCCCCCCAGCTACAGCGGCTTCTCGCTGATGACGACATCAACATACGTTTGGCGGTGGCGAGATGGATGGCGGAGCACCCCGAGTCCGGCATCGGACCATCGAAGGATTTCATCTCTCGCCTCCAGGCCGGGCCGGACGCAGATGCCTGGCAGTCGCGTGCCGCGGTGGCGGAGCTGTCGGCGATACTCCCGGCCTCGCCGTCTCTCCTCCACTTGAGAAGGTCGCTCGCTGACCCTGATCCGAAGGTCCAGGGCGCTGCCGCGCGCGCGTCTGGTCGCGCGGGGCATCGGGAGCTGGTCTTGGACCTGCTACCCCTGCTCACTCGCGGCCCCACGCGTGGTGCTGCACGCGGCGCCTTGGTTGCGTACGGACCGCGCGTGGTCGGCACCCTGGGCGACGTGCTCGGGGACGTGAGCTACGACCTCGCGATTCGTCGCCAGATCCCCTGGGTCCTCGCTCGTATACCGACCAGACGCTCCGCCGACGCACTGGTGGACAACCTCGGAGTCGATGATCCGCTCCTGAAGTATCGTGATCTGAAAGCGCTGAACCGCATCCGTGACGTCAAGCCTGAGCTGCCCGGGGCGAGGCCGGCCATAGCCGCGCGTATCTACGCGGAGACCAGGGCCTACTATGAGTCCCTTCTTCTTTATCGGTCGTTGACCTCCGGATCCGACGGTCCGGCGTCGGGATTACTCGAGCGAGCTCTCCGGGAACGCATCGACCAAAACATGGAAATCGTCTTTCGACTCCTGGGGCTCCAGTATCCGCAGAAAGATATCTACTTTGCGTATGCGGCGTTGAAAGAGGCTCGACCGGATCGACGTGCCTCGGCAATCGAGTTTCTGGACAACCTCCTGCAGAAGGACGTGAAATCGATTATCCTTCCTCTGGTGGAGGAACCTTCCTTGGAGCGCCTTGCAGAATTGGGGAGCCGCCAGTTTGGTTTGCGTGCGAGCAGTCGGGTGGAGACCCTCCGCCAGATTGCCGAAGCGTCCGATCTGTGGCTGAAGACCTGCGCTCTCCATGAGATCGGCGAAAGGCGGCTGCAGGAGCTCTCCGACGTCTGCCGTAGGTATGCGGCAGCGAGCGATCCGGGGGTGAGAGAAACGGCGTTGTGGGCACTCGCGCGCTGCGCCTGAATGGGGATGAAGATGCTGACGGTGGTTGAGAGGGTGTTGCTGCTCCAGACAATCAATCTGTTCTCGGACGTGAATACGGAGCAGCTTTCGTTCCTCGCCGCTATTGCCGAAGAGATCACCGTGGGTCCCGGGCGGGTGATCTATCGGGAGAACGACGCCCCGGATGGGCTTTATGTCGTGGTCTCGGGGACTTTGATGATGCGTCGGGGAGGCGCGGACATCGACCGGATCGGTCCAGGCGGATCCTTCGGCGTCTGGGCGCTCTTCGACGGCGCGCCTCGACTGACCTCCGCCGAAACCATCGACCAGTCCCGTCTGCTCTTCATCTCTCGTGATGACTTCTACGAGGCGCTTTCCGATCACGTGGATATTGTTGAGGGGCTCTTCAAGCACCTTGTCCAGCGCCTCCGGAAGCTCGTGAGCGCCGTGGAGGTATGACATGCAACAGGACCTCAGCTATCGGGATCTGTTCGACCTTGCGAACGACGCGATTCTCATAACGTCGGCGGAAACCGGGAGGATTCTCGACGCGAACCGCCAGGCGGAAGCGCTGTTCGGATACACGCGGGAGGAGCTTTCCAACAAGAATCTCCGCGATTTGCTGCACGCGGATGAGCCGGATCGTGTTGAGCAGTTCGAGAGGCAGCTTGCCACATCGGGATGCGGCTGTGGCATGACGGCTGACCTCCCCTACCTCGCCGGCGATGGGCGCCGGCTCGTCCTGAATGTGAGCTGCTCCGTGCAGCAGATTTCGGGCACCAACGTCGTCACGCGGATTTGCCGCGACGTGACCAGGGAGCGAGAACTGGAGGGGGAGCTGTCGCGGCATGCCACTCGGATGGAGCAGGAGTGCGACGAGAAGCAGCGGCAACTTCTCGAATCCCAAACCCAGCTCATGCAGGCTGAAAAAATGGCGGCGCTCGGCAGCCTCGTCGCAGGTGTCGCCCATGAGATCAATACTCCACTCGGCAGCGTCAATAGCAACAACGACATCTTCGCCCTGACCTTCCAACGCATGCGTGATTTTATCCGCTCCCACCCCCCAGCCGATCGTGCGGATGCGGAGAAGGAGCTCGCGGACATCCTGTCGATCGTCGACGAGGCCATCCAGACGAATCGTATGGCGTGCGAGCGAATCGTCAAGATCGTCAGAAGCCTGCGCAATTTCGTGAGGCTGGATGAGGCTGACAGAAAGATGGCGGACATCCATGATGGGATCGAGAGCACACTGATCCTGGTCGCGCACGAGCTGAAGCGGCGCATCACTGTCGTCAAGGAATTCGGGAATATCCCCGAGATCGAATGCTATCCGAATCAGCTCAACCAGGTGTTCATGAACCTGCTTGTAAACGCCGCGCAGGCGATCGAAGCCGAAGGGAGTATTCGCATTCGCACCTGGCGAGAGAACGACTCGATCCGCATTGCAATCAGCGACGACGGAAAGGGGATCCCGCGCGAGCTGCACTCGAAGGTGTTCGAGCCCGGCTTCACGACGAAGAAGGCAGGCCTCGGCACGGGGCTCGGATTATCCATCTGCATGAAGATAGTACAGAATCACGAAGGGAGGATCGATCTGGAGAGCGACGTGGGCCGGGGCACGACTTTCACCGTCGTTCTCCCGATCAGGTCTCGCGCAAAGGCGACTTCGTGCGAGACCCCCGCAACTCATACAGCCCACAACTAACGCTCGCTTTCACGCTCCACCATCGAGGAAGGCCCTAGCGTTCAAATCGTCAGCACATTTCGAAAGGCGGAAGAATGACAGAAGCCAAATACCAGCCCACGATCTTGATCGTCGACGATGAAATCATGATCACCTCATCTCTCCGGAACCTCTTCCGGCTTCAGTCCGGCTATCGACTCCTCGTCCACAATTCGCCGGTTGAGGCACTGGCTCGGGTGCAGGAAGACACTGTGGATCTGGTCATCACCGACTACCTCATGCCCGAAATGGACGGGATTACATTTCTCTCGAAGCTCAAGGAGATCCAGCCTCAGGCCGTGCGCGTGCTGCTCACCGGCTATGCCGACAAGGAGAACGCGATCAAGGCCATCAACACTGTCGGGTTGTATCAGTACATCGAGAAGCCATGGGACAACGACGCCCTGTTGATGATCGTGAAGAACGGACTCGAAAAGGGGGCTTTGCTGCGAACTCTGGAGTACAAGATCGCAGAGTTGGATCTTGCGCACACGAACCTCAAGTCGTTCCAAACTGAGCTGATCAAGGCCTTCATGTGAGCCGTCGGCTGGGGGCTTTGATCCCGCCATCGCGAAAGCGGCCACACCGCAGGTGGCCTGCGCTCTTATTGTCGGGCGTTCTTCTGCGCGTGGGAGTCGGCGGCGGGGCGCAAGCTCAGACCGCTCCTCACGAGGCCCAGACACGGCCTACAGTCGAAAATATCGAGACGACACTCCTGCTCGCTGGCGACGCGGGCAGTCCGGCGCGCACGCATGAGCCGGTCCTGATGGCGCTCGAGCACGAGGCATCCCGGGCGCCCTCCCGCACAATCGTGATCTTCCTGGGCGACAACGTCTACCCGAATGGTCTCCCCATGGCCGATTCCCCCTCCCGGGAAGAAGCCGAGCGCAGGCTCAATGCGCAGATCGCAGTGATCGGCAGATCCGAGGCACGGGGTATCTTCATCCCGGGGAATCATGATTGGGGCGGTGGTGTGACCGGAGGGTGGAATGCACTCCGGCGGCAAGAGGAATACGTCCTGGCACGCGCCGGGCCGCGAGCCTCGTTTCTGCCGCGCGGAGGTTGTCCCGGACCGTCGGTGCAGGACATCGGGAGCCGGCTCCGCCTCGTCATTCTGGACACGAACTGGTGGCTCCATGACGGCCAGAAGCCCATGCACCCGGCCTCCACCTGCGCCACGGACTCCGAGAGCGAAATCATCGACGCACTGCAGGCAGCGATCGGCAGCGCCAACGGCCGGCGCGTCATTGTTCTGGGGCATCATCCCCTCGTCTCAGGCGGACGTCACGGAGGGCACTTCGGGTGGATGGATCACATCGTCCCGCTCCGTGCATGGAACGGATGGCTTTGGTTGCCGCTGCCCGGAGTGGGATCGCTGTATCCGGCAGTGAGGGGATCCTGGGGTCTGGGCCAAGACCTGCACTCCTCTGCATACAGCAAGATGCGCCATGCGATCGAAGCCGCGTTCCGCCCCTGCCCACCCATCGCATACGCCTCGGGGCACGAGCACAATCTCCAGGTGCTGGATGGCCGCGTATCGCCGCATCTGCTCATCAGCGGGGCGGGCATTTACGGCCACACAAGCCCGGTTGTCCGAATCGATGAGACACGCTTTGCTCTATCCCGAGGCGGCTTCATGCGCCTCGATGTCCATGACAACGGCCGTATCTCGCTCAACGTCCTCGCGGCTGACGCTGCGGGCACGGCTTCGAGCGTTTTCTCGCTCTGGATGGAGTAAGTCTCCCGGACCGTGCTTTTACTTTTCATTCTTGCTTGGCACGACCTGTGGGCTGGTGAGAATGCAACGACGAGTCGCGCGGTTCGGGTTGAGTTTGACGGGGCACACTACGACGTCATGGCTCGCGGAGTGGGGCGAGCGGCGGTGTTCCCGGACGATGAAGATCGTCGGAACTGTCTTGCGAATGTCGGGAAACTGGTGGAGGCCGGCAAGGGGGAGAAGCTGGTCAGCGTTTCCTGAGGGCGTTCCGGTCGGAGCGCATGGCCTACCCGCACACAACAAATGAGCTGGTGGAACGGCTCTTTTCAGGTTTAGGTTGTTCCCGGCGAAGACGGCTACAACTACTCGCCCTTCGGAAATACTCCAAGCTTCGGCCGGTTTAGATCGCTCGCCGATAAGAAAGGCGGCCCTGGGGGAAAAGCCTCAATTGGCCGGTTGGATGGAGACCTCAGAAGCATCACGTGAGCGGCGCGAAGGAGCCTTCCCCATCCTCCGAGGAGGCATGCTCGGGTGAGAATCTCGCGTTTCTCCAAAAGAAACGCGGATGAAAGGGATATGTATGATTGAAGCGCGGGTTCCGGATTGTGGGCCGGGATGAGCGCCCAAGTGGTGCAGAGACCCACCCGCGGTACGGATCGTGGAAATGAAGAAGGAGAAGATGGGATCTTGGAGGTCAGGAAGATGAGAAAGATAACATGGCGATTGCAAAGAGGTAGCTCCCGTGAAACGGGGGTGCAAGCGGCGGAGAGGAAGTCCCTCTCGCATCTGAGCACGCGACGCCGAACGCATCGGTGCAGACCGGTGCGATTCCACGTGATCGGGGTGTGCATCGCGTCAGTCATGATGATGACCAGCAGCAGAGCGGTCGCAGAAGGCGTGTGGACGAGGATCGGGCCGCGAGGTGGAGGGGTCCTCATCCGCGCGATGGCGGTTGACCCAGTCGCAGCTTCGACAGTCTACGCATGTACAGTCGTCCAGGGCGTTCATAAGAGCACGGACGGTGGAGCTAATTGGAGGAAGCTTACACGAGGTCTTGAGGCTGTGGGGTACATCAAAGAAATCGTCGTGGACCCGAACAATCACGAGAATCTTTACCTTGTGCACGACAATCTCGCGACGCCCACTGCACTGAGCGCATCGAGGGACGGTGGTGCGAATTGGAAACTCATCGGAACCGGGTTTCCCGCGGACAACGAGATCTTCGACCTCGAAGTCGATCCGCGCCAGACGGGCCACCTCTATGCGGGAATGTACGACGGCGTCTACAAGAGCGAGGACGGGGGACGCACCTGGACGGCAGCGAACCGGGGTCTCGGCGGTTACAGGGCGACGCAGTCGATCGTCGCATCCCAGGTCGAGCCAGGTACCGTTTACGCGGCGATCCTTGATCGCGTCTTGAAGAGTCAAGACGCCGGACAAACGTGGAAACCGACTGCCTCCGGCCTACCACTGGTGGAGACTCTCATCGCATCGCCGGATGGTGACAACATCATCTATGCGGTGGGAATGGAAGCCGTGTTCAAGACTGATGACGGTGGGGCGAGCTGGACGAAGGCCTTTACCTTCCCTTCGGACGCCGAGCCTGTCAACACCGTCGCGTTCGTGGCGGGCGATCCGCGCGCCCTTTTCATCGGCACAGATACGGGGCTGTACAAGACGGGGGACCGGGGTGAACACTGGGCGAGTGCCCATACCGGGATGGAGGGCATCCTCGTGAAGGTCATCGTCACGCATCCGCACGCGACGGCCATCATGTACGCCGGCACATCGTGTGGAATTTATCGGACGGGAGACGGCGCTGGCCATTGGATGCCGCGGAACACAGGACTGAACTACACTCACTACTTCGTGACCCAGGCGCTGATACTTGATTCCATCCCCAGGGCCATTGTCGTTGGCACAGATGGTTGCGGAATATTCGAGAGCACCGACGAGGGGAGCACCTGGGAGCCCCTCAACAATGGATTGACGCGCCCTCGCATAACCGCCTTGGCGGCGGATCCATCGGACCCGGAGACGAGATATGCCGGCACAAGAAGCGGCGAGATCTTCAAGACCGCTGACGGCGGAGCTCACTGGACGGACATCAGCGCCGGTCTCCCCGGCCAATCGGTTTCCGGCCTCGCGGTCGATCTGGCCCGACCGAACCGTCTCTACCTCGGAACCTGGGGAGGCGGCCTCTTCGTCAGCTCCGACTCCGGCCGTTCCTGGCAGAAAGCAGGTGGTGCCTTCTCTCAGCAGATCGTCACGACCCTCGCGTTGGATCCGTCAAATCCGGACACGCTCTACGTTGCCACCTTTGACGACTACACGCTCCATGTCTTCAAGTCCACAGACAGGGGCCGGACATGGAGCCAAGGCGATTCGGGACTCCACGGCATACTCGTGACCCAGCTCGCAATCTCCCCGGCGAACTCGGATATCGTCTACGCTGGAGCCGTGTCTGGGTTGTACCGGAGCACGGATGGAGGACGGCGCTGGAGGAGACTGAGCGAGATCCCGTCGCGCAGGGATTCGCAGGTGAATGGGCTGGCGCTCGACCCGGTGAATCCTGGGGTCATGTACGTATCGGTTTTCGGGATATACGAGTCCAAGAGCGGGGTCTATCGGAGCTCGGACGGCGGCGATACCTGGAAGCTGGTGCGTGAGGGACTCGAGAGACTCAGGTGGCTCGGGCCGCTCGTGATTGATCCAAGGACCACGGATCTGGTCTACGCCGCCACTGATGATGCCCTTTTCGTGCGGTCCTTTGCCCAATAGTAGTCGACGGCGGTTAGTGGTGGCCCTGGGGTAGGGCTACCTGAGTAGCTACCTATCGGAAGCTGGACGAACGCTTTCGGAAAGCGCTCGGCCGGCTGGACCCACGTTGCCCGGAAGCCTCTCTGCGACGGTACTTGCGAGGAGCCAAGTAGCGAGTCACCAGCAGGTGACGCGCATACGCCCTCGTAGGTGAGCACCGCAGCGACGAAGCAGATGCCCCCTTATCGCCGGATCTGGGTCCCAAGCGCGGTTGTCTTCCAGCACTGATTGCTGTATGGTGAGTGTATGGCACGTTTGATTTCGACAACAGTTCGTCTCGGCGAGGAGGATGTGCGCGCGTTGAAGCGCGCGCGGAACGCCGGAATCTCGGCCTCTGAGCTCCTCCGGAAGGGCTTGCGCGTCGTGGCGGCTCGCTACTACACGGGACGCCGTCCTCCGTCGACGCGTCTATTTGAATCCTCGGACACCAAGCTGGGGGATGAATCCGAACTGTTCCGAGGCCTCGTGGATTGACGGCGCCCATCATCGCTGACACCGGCGGGCTGCTTCGAGCGCTCGCCCGCACCAGCGACGGCGGTGCGAGCTTTCCGGACTACGAGAGTGTGTTGATCTCCGCCCGGCTCGTCGTCGTGCCGGGGCTCGTCCTGGCGGAAGTGGATTACTTTCTTCGCGAGAACAGGGCTGCCATGCGCAACCTGGTCGCGGAAGTGTTCAATGCGCGGACGCGTTATGAATACGAAGTTCCGCTGCCGTCCGACATTGTTCGGGCGCTTGAGCTCGACGCCAAGTTCGCGAACCTCCACATGGGGTTGGTCGACGGCACTGTGGCCGCCGTGGCTGAGCGGCGACAGATCTACCGTCTGTTGACGACCGACCGGCGCGATTTCGGCGCGATCCGCATCGGCCCACGATTCAATCGAGCATTGGAACTGCTTCCGTAAACCGCGCGCAGCTGGCGACCCGCAGACGCATGACCGGCCGCAGCTGAGTCGCGCGGTTCGCGTTGAGCTTGAGGGGGCACACTCCCGTGTTGTGTCGCGTGAGGATCGCAGGCATCTCTGCCTCTGAGCTCGTCCGGAAGGACCTGCGCGTTGTGTTGAGTGGAGTGGGGCGAGCCGCCGTGTTCCTGGACGATGAAGACCGTCTAGACTTCCAGGCGATCGTCGGGAAGCTGGTAGAGGTCGGGGGGTTTGATTTCCCCGCCTCTTGCATGATCTTCGAACAGGTCCTCTTCATTGAATGCCTTCGAGAAGCTTGTGCATGAACGCATCGTGGAAGGAGCGCGACGGAGTCGATGTGGCGCCCATGTAGCGGTACTGTCGTGTCAGCAGTGCGATTGAGACGGCGCGCCCCGACCCTTCAGGGTCCCACTGTGCCACCTGGAATATTCCGCCGTTCGTGAAGAAGCCCCTTTGCCGGGGATCTTCAGTCTCCTTGAACGCACAGGTCCCCCAGATCCTTCTGACCTTCTTCCCAGGCACCGAGAAGGTTTCGAATCCGCTGATCTGGATCGAGTCGACGTCTGCCTGTTGTGTCGCAATCGATTTCAGACGATCGAGAACCGCAGGGTCCGTCATGAATGCCGCAACTTCTTTCGTCTCCGCAGCCGGCTCCCATCTCAGCGTGACCCGGAGATTCTGATCGGAACAGAGGCCGAGCACAGATCCGAAGCGGCGATCTCTCACACCGTCATATTCCGGAAATGGCACGTAGAACGGGCTGTCGAAGACGAACCATCGTTCAGGGTATTGAAAAGACAGTCCATCCATCGGGGCGCTCCAGATCGCGCCAAGCTCCGGCTCGGCACTTGAAGAAACCGCTTCATGGCAGCGTACCGTCTTGGCCGAGCCTGTCTCCTCCTCGAAATCCTCCTCCGGCGTCTTTAAGCTCAGATTGTAGTTAGTGTCGGCGATGAGCTCCCGCTTGCTTTCCGGGCAGTTCCACATGATGAACCGCGTGTAGAAGGCGTGATTCGTCCCGAAGGCTTCCACCCAGACAGCGTCATGCCCCGCAACCGTCGTTCGGCCCTCCTTACCGGTAAACTCGAACTCAACTCCCCACATGTTCGACATCCGTTTCCTGACATAGTCGGGAGTGATTCGAGGCACCTGAAGAGGGCCCCAGTGGGCGAGATACATCAGCCACTTGGTATCGGAGAAAGTGATCTCACCTTGCTCGGGACCCCCCTTGATGTCCGCATCCTTCCACTGCCATCCAACATCATCCAAGCGGAGTGTCATGCCCGATTTCTCCTTGATGAGAGACATGAGTGCCGTGACCTCCTGCGGCGCGGTGTCGGCGGCAGGCAAAGAAGTCCAGCAAACGGCTAGGAACGTGAGGGCGCGAATTGCGCCTTTCGTAGGTGAACCCATCTGAATCCTCCTTCTCTCTATGACCTTTGCCCGACAGCAGCTGGGGGCACTTTGACGCTGCCTAGCGGATGGACGATGCGCCAGCCCTGGGACGCTCCCTTCCAGATCAAGGTCAACCTTGAATCGAGCTCGAACTGACCACCTCGGCTCCTTAGTGGGGTACGGGGTCTCGCCCGCGGGAGTTCCGCGGGTTGTGACGGGCGGTCGCTTCTCGGTGATGACCCGGCCTTCCACTCGTTCGGAGGTTGTTCGGCTCTTCTGATCGCGGTCTCGCGCTGCGCCTCATTCGCCGGTCGATTGAGCCATCGTTCACACGGTATACTGTTCACGGGCTCAATGGGCTGCTACGACATGAATTGGAGAGAGGGTTGTAACGGACGGCCTCGTTGCGGGACTATGGTGTGCGAGCTGGAGGAAGAAAGGATTGGAGACGAGCTGGCGGATCATGCGACGCGACTTCAGTGCAGGACTGGAGTCCTATCTATGAGATTTGCTGGACGTCCGTTTATCCTCGCGATGACCATGGCATCGATATGCCTAGTTGGGGGGAGTGCCTCCGCGAGCGGTTCATCCCCGGCCTTCGATCACACCCACTCGGCCTGGACCGCGGTCTTGAGCCGCTACGTCCAAGATGGGCGCGTCGACTACGCGGGGCTCAAGAACAAGGGCCAGGGGGAGCTCTCTGTCTATCTGCGCTCACTCCAGTCCGTCGATCACCCGCAGTACCAACAGTGGTCGCGGGACCAGAAGCTGGCATTCTGGGTCAACGCCTACAACGCCTTCACGATCCGGCTGATTCTGGATCACTATCCGCTCGACAGCATCCAGTCGATCGGCCTGCTCCCGGGGGCGGCGTTCAGGACATCATTCATCGAGATGCCGGCTTTTCGTTCGGACAAGATTTCACTGAATGACATCGAGCACGAAATCCTGCGGAAGCAATTTCAGGAACCGCGCATTCATTTTGCCATCGTATGCGCTTCGAAGGGGTGCCCGCAGCTCCGCTCCGAATCCTACCGACCCAACGACATCGACCGGCAGCTCGACGCCGCTGCCCGCGTTTTCGTTCAGGATACAGCCAGGAATCATTTCGATGCAGCAACGCGAACGCTCTCACTCTCGTCCATCTTCAAATGGTTTCGAGAGGACTTCGAGACCCAGGCGGGATCGCTTCCCGCTTTCGTGGCCCGCTACGCCGCGCCACCAGTCGCGGCAGCCGTCGAGGCGAAGGACGTCCGCGTTGAGTTTCTCGACTACGACTGGTCGCTCAATGGGAGGTGACATGAGCTTCACACAGACTTCCGACCTGAACGTCGAAAAGGCGGTTCGCGAACGATACTCGAACGCGGCCAAAGCAGCCGAGGCCAGCCTCTGCTGCCCGACAACCTATGACCCGCGGCTGATCGAGGTCATCCCGGCCGAGGTCCTCGAGCGCGACTACGGCTGTGGCAACCCAACACCCTATCTGCGCACCGGCGACACCGTGCTCGATCTCGGATCCGGTTCCGGAAAAGTGTGTTTCATCGCAAGCCAGATCGTCGGCCCCGATGGCCGCGTGATCGGCGTTGACGCCAACGACGATATGCTCGCACTCGCGCGGCGATCCTCTCCGATCGTCGGGGATCGGATCGGCTTTGCGAATGTGGAGTTCCGGAAGGGCAGAATTCAAGACCTGTCGCTGGATCTCGAGATGCTCGACCGCCGCTTGTCGCGGCAGTCGGTCCGCTCCGCTGAAGACCTCACCCTCCTCGAGGCCGAGTGTGCCAATCTGCGCGAGATGGATCCACTCATCGCCACCAGCTCGGTCGACGTGGTGATCTCGAATTGCGTCCTGAATCTCGTGCGGCCTGACGAGAAGAGAAAGCTCTTCGGTGAGATCCACCGTGTTCTCCGCACGGGCGGCCGAGCCGTCATCTCCGATATCGTCAGCGATGAGGACGTGCCCGAGCATCTCCGGCGGGACCCGGAGCTCTGGAGCGGCTGTATATCGGGCGCCCTCCGCGAAGATCTCTTTCTCCGGGCCTTCGAGGAGGCGGATCTCTACGGGGTCACGCTCCTGGAACGGCAGGCTGATCCGTGGCGCACGGTGGAGGGAATCGAGTTCCGGAGTGTCACGGTCGTCGCCTACAAGGGGAAGGAGGGTCCATGCATCGACCAGAGGCACGCCGTGCTCTACCGCGGGCCGTTCCGGGAGGTGATCGATGACGACGGACATTCTCTCCGGCGTGGTGTGCGCACCGCAGTCTGCGAGAAGACCTTTCGCCTCTACTCCCAGGAGCCATACCGGTCGCACCTCGAACTGATTCCTCCGCGCGTGCTCGTGCCCCTCCCTGAGGCGCCCCCATTCCCGTGCTCTCGGGGCGCCCTCATTCGCGACCCGCGTGAGACCAAGGGGCCGGACTACAGGATCACTACGGACGCTACGACCGCGACCTGCGGGGGCGAGGGAGGTGGTGCTGAATCGAGGAGGTGCTGCTGATGGCCACGCTGCTGTTGGACCCGCGTGCCCAATCGCCCGAGCCGCTCCCTGATTTCGACGCGGTGGTTGCTCGGCATGGTCTCGGACCGCTCATCCGTCAGCCCGTCAGAACGCTCCAAGTCAACGTCGGGAAACTCTGCAATCAGGCCTGCCATCACTGTCATGTCGAAGCGGGTCCGGCACGCACAGAAACTATGTCGGCCGAGGTGGCGGATCGGGTCCTTGAGCTACTCGCCCGGAGCCCCGGCGTCGAGACGCTGGATCTCACAGGCGGAGCGCCCGAGCTGAATCCGAATTTCCGGAGATTGGTTGTCGAGGCGAGGCGCCTCGGGCGCCAGGTGATCGACCGATGCAACCTGACAATCCTGCTCGAGCCGGGAATGGAGCAGCTTTCTGAATTCATGGCGGCACAGCAGGTGAGAATCGTGGCCAGCCTCCCATGCTACCAGGCGAAGAACGTGGACAAACAGCGTGGGCGTGGCGTCTTTGATAAGAGCATTGACGCGATGCGTCGCCTCAACCGCCTCGGATATGGCACGCCGGGCTCCCCACTCGAGATCGACCTCGTCTACAATCCTGGTGGCGCATACCTGCCGCCGCCTCAGGACCAGTTGGAGGCACAGTACCGCGAAGAGCTCGGCCGGCTCTTCGGTCTCCGCTTCAACCGGCTCCTCACGATCACGAACATGCCCATCAAGCGGTTTGCCGACTTCCTCGACAGGGTCGGGCAGTCGCAGGCGTACATGTGCCTGCTCGCGAATCACTTCAATCCCGCGACCGTCGGCGGGCTCATGTGCCGATCCCTCCTGAACATCGGATGGGACGGCCGTATGTACGACTGCGACTTCAACCAGATGCTGGAGATCCCGACCCCTGCCCGTACGATCTGGGAGATTCACTCCCTCAGCGCACTCACCGGACGCCAGATCTCCACTGGCCGCCACTGCTTCGGGTGCACGGCTGGGGCTGGGTCGAGCTGTACGGGAGCTCTGCAATGAGCCTGATTCTGATTCTCGCCGCCGGCGCTCTCATCGCGGGAGTCAATGGCGCGAACGATGTGTCCAAAGGGATCGCCACTCTCGCCGGGAGTGGTGTCACCGGCTATCGCCGTGCCATCCTTTGGGGCACGGCCTGGACGGCGGTGGGGGGAATCGGAGCATCGGTCTTTGCCGGTGCCATGATCACGACCTTCGGTAACGGGCTTTTGAATCCGGGCGAGGCCCCGTCCATGGCCGCGGCGGCATCGATGATCCTGGGCGCCGCAGCCTGGGTGCTCATCGCTACGAGAACCGGCTGGCCCGTCTCGACGACGCACGCGATCGTGGGAGCACTGGCCGGGGTCGGTGCGGTCGCCTACGGAGCGGAGGGGGTGCGGTGGAGCGTCCTTGGAAGCAGGATTTTCCTCCCGCTGCTCCTGAGCCCTCTGGTGGCGCTCGGGACCACGGTCTTGCTGGTCCAGGCTGTACGCCGGTTCGCGGGACCAGCCGCTGCGACGGCGGACTGTCTCTGCGCTGAGGTGGAACCGTGTCTCGCGGCGGTCCGAGGCGATTCGCCTGCGGCACAGTCGATCGCGATCGTGCCCGGGCCGGGGATGGTCAGCCTGACGTTAGGCGACCTGCAGTCGTGCACATCCGAGCACCCGGCGGCTGTCCGATTGAGCGTCGATCACCTGCACTGGCTGACGAGCGGCGCGACGTGTTTTGCCCGCGGCATGAATGACGCACCGAAGATGGCAGCCATGATTCTCGCGGTGTCCGCATTGAGCACGGGAGCGCAGCTCGGTCGCGCACCAATCTTCGCGGTAATCACCCTCGGCATGGTCGCCGGCAGCATTGTCGCAGGGCTGCGTGTCACGAGGGTCCTGGCGGAACGTATCACGGAGATCGACCATCGCGGAGGATTCCTCGCGAACCTCGTGACCTCCGTCCTCGTCACGGCCGGCGCCGTCGGCGGCCTCCCGATGTCGACGACTCATGTGGCAGCGGGAGCCATCATCGGCGCGGGAGCTGGAAAGGGAATGGGTGCTCTAAACGGGAAGACGATCCGTGACATGCTTCTTGCCTGGATCGTGACCGTACCGGGCGCAGCGGCCCTGGGGCTTCTCGCCTATCTGGCTTTCGGCGTTACGATCCGGTGACGCACGGGCACGCGTAGCCATCGAGCGGCAGCCATCCCGCTGGCGATTCGCCCTCAAGAGCTCGGTCACGATCACTCGCTTGTCACACCCTTGACTCCAGTCCGGAGCTCCTCGGGATGCGCGTCACTCGGGAGCACCTCGTAGTAGCCGAGAGGGTTGTAGATGGTGCGAGGACCGGGCCGCTGTCCGATGTTGAGAGTTCCCGCGATGACGCTGCCGCGGGCGCTGATGCGGACGAAGGCTGGAGGCACAGATTTGGTGTGCCCGGCATCATAGATGTCGAAACGAGGGGGCGGGCTCCCGCCTCCCGCGGTACTGACCGCGCCATCCGTCTGGAAAGTCAACACCAGATCCGGCCCCCCAAGGATCCCTTCACCGAGGTGCCACCCCATCCCCACGCGGTTGCCCCCGCCCTTGGGTAGTGTAAAGGACTGCACCATGAGACTCCCGCCGGCCGGAGTGCCTTCCTGAAGTGTGACCGTCAGGGAGCCCGGTTCCTTGTGGAAGGTCATCGACACAGGCGCTCGGGTGCTCGCGGCCCTCAGGCGAGCCTTTTGAGCCATGATGGCCAGTGTGTGTGCAGTCCCCTTGATCTTCCAGCCCCAGTAGTAGGTCTTGATCGCAGGAGTGGCGATCAGGGCCATCAGACCGATTACGGCCAAGGCAACGAGCAACTCGGTCATGGAGAACCCGTCGGTTCTCTTGCGTGTGGGTTTACGAATCATCTCGCCTCCTCTTGTCGATGACGAGCCGATCTCGATAACATGAGTATAGCGCATGCCACGACCGCATCTGTTTCTCCCGCGCCGTTGCAGGTGAAGCGCAATCGTGGCGTTGAAAAGCCGGGATCGACGCCCGCGTCCGCGTGGCATCTGGGATCGGGCGCAGGCGAAGCGGGCCGAGCCGATTCCATCGATATCGTTGTCGGTGCGTGCTGGAATCACGAGGTCTCCGTCTCAGCGGGCGCGTCATGAGCAGTCGCGCGCGGTGAGAATTCCGGATAAAGCTTTCCCATACAATCAGGACAGATGCCGTGGCTGAACTCAGCGTGAGAATGCTCGTGGATGTAGTTCTCGATCTGGGTCCAGTACCCCTTGTCGTCGCGGATCTTCTTGCACGAAGCGCAGATTGGGAGGAGACCGCTCAGGACCTGGACCTTGGCCATGGCGTGGTCCACTCTGATCACCAACTCCCTCTCCCGGGCCTCCGCCTGCCGGACGCGGAGGAGATGAACACCAACCGCGCCGAGGGCGATCGTGAGCGCGCAGAGTGCGTAGAACGGATAGGTCTGGTAGAAGCGCGGCTTCAGGTAGAACGTGAGGGATGCACCCGCTCCATTCCAAATACCGTCATCATTGGAAGCGGTCACCTCAAACGTGTAGTTGCCGGGCGCGAGGTTGGTGTAGTAGGCCACACGTCTGACGCCCGCATCCACCCAATCCCTGTCGAACCCGACGAGTCGGTACCTGAATCGGACACGGCCGGGCACGAGCATGCTGAGTGCCGTGTAGTGGAATTCGAAGCCCGTCCTTCCGTCGCTGAGGACGGGGTTCTGTGAGACACTCACCGGTTTCTGATCGACGATGACCTGCTCGATATGCACCGGCGGCACTATCTGGTTGCGCTGGATGCGACCCGGATCGATCGCCAAAAGCGCTCCAGCCGTGGCGAACCAAAGCCGTCCATCCTGCGTGCGGCAGGAGCCCGGGCTTCCTGCGTTGCACTCGCTCCGCACCATCCCGTCGGCCCTGTCGTACGCGATGCACGCGATCGACCGGGTCTTCTTGTCGGCGAAGTCATCGAGCGCCTTCCTGGACACCGTGTAAATCCCGCGGTTGCATCCGACCCAGAGGTTGCCAGCGCTATCCTCCTCGAACTGGAACGCCGATCGGTCGTGCAGCCCGGCGCTGACTGTGTAAGAGGTGAACACACCCTGCCGCAGCCGGCTGATCCCGCCCCCATGGCTCCCTATCCACAGGGTGCCCTCACGGTCCTCCCAGACCTTCAGAATGCTGTTGCTGCACAACCCATCCGCCGTCGTGTACGTGTGGAACTGACCGTCCCTGAATCGTGTAAGGCCCCCCAGCGAGCCAAGCCACAGGCTCCCATCGCGCCCCATGCAGAGCGACAGAATGCTCATCGTCGGCAGTCCATCTCGGGTCGTATATGTCCTGAACTGTCCTTTCTCAAACCGATGCAGTCCCTCGTACGTCGCAATCCACAGGCACCCGGAGGAATCCTCACAGATCGAGAGCACCCAGTCACTCGCCGGGCCGCCGCCGGTTGAGTGGTGCGTGATCTTGCCGTCCTTGAGCCGGTCAAGCCCCTTGCCCGCAGTCCCGACCCAGAGTGCCCCGGTCCGGTCCTCGTGGAGCGCATTGATCGTGTCGGAGGAAAGGCCATCTTTGGTAGTCACGCGGGTGAATCGCCCGTCTTTGAGCCTGTTGACGCCGCCACCCTGAGTGCCGATCCAGAGGCTGCCATCCCGGCTTTCGCAGACGGCGTAGACCATGCCGTGCGAAAGTCCCTCAGCCGGAGAGAACGCCGTGAACTTCCCATCGCGAAAGCGATTCAAGCCACCAGCTTTCGCGCCGAACCAGAGACCCCCCTCACGATCTTCACAGATACTCGTGACGACATTATCCGCAGTGTCACCCCTGACGGCGAACGCGTCGATCATTCCATTCCGGAATCGGCATAGTCCCCCGCCGTAAGTCGCAATCCAGAGGTTGCCGTCTCGATCCTCACTGATATCGGTGACGGCATCGCCGCCGAGGCCGTCCGCTGTTGAGTAGGTCTTGAAGGTTCCGTCCTTGTACTCCACCAGCCCCTGGCCCATGGTGCCGATCCACAGAACCCCGGCACGGTCCTCACAGAGCGAGAAAATATCATTCGAAGGAAGACCGTCCTCTTTGCCAAACACGAGCAATTGATTGTCGGAGAGACGGCAGAGCCCACCACCTCGGATCCCCACCCAGAGCTGTCCCAGGTGATCCTCGATGATCGTGCGGACAAGTCCATCGGGAAACCCGTGCGCGGCAGCGTAAGTCCAGAACTTCCCGTCCCGAAACCGCGTCAGACCACCCGCTTGAGTTCCCATCCAGAGCGTCCCCTCACTGTCTTCGAACAGCGATCTCACGCTTTCGCTCGGCAGTCCGTCACGAATGCCGTAGGTCCGGAACTCACCGTTGCTATACCGCGTCAGCCCACCTTGAGTCCCGATCCAGAGATTCCTGCTCCGATCTTCCAGGAAGGCATAGACGAAATCGTCCTCTATACCGGGGGTCCTCGCCGCATCGAATTCGACGAACCGGACGCCGTCGAATCGGACTATCCCCTCCTCCGTCCCGACCCACAGGTATCCGTCCTGGGTCTGGAGTAGAGCCTGGACAGTATTCGCCGGTAGTCCCTGGTCTGTGGTCCAGACGTCATGGATGTACTGAGTCATCTGCTTTGCAGGATCCAGCGGAAGGAGTGGGCGCGATCCGACAAGAGCCGCTGCCAAAGCCAGACACACACACCTTGTTCGCTTCATCACGGAAGCAGGATCGGAACGTCGAGATGCATACGAGATCTCCTTCTGAGAGATCCCTCCGTTTGCGGATCGAGGTTTGCGATCCCCTACCCGCGCATCCGTAGCGTCACATCAATACAAATAGCATATCCGAGGGCTCCCACTCGCGCAAGGTGGCCCGGCATCATCCAAGACTCCGGCAAAGTCCCGGAAACCGCAGAATGCACAGATTGACTCGCAGATGTCGCCGATTGCTTCGCGCCGACCCGACAGTGAGGAGCAAGTTGCTCGTCGGTTGAATGCTGGCAGAATCTGCGTAATCTGCGCGGAAATCTGCGCCATCTGCGGTTTCGCACGGAACGGCCTCGCCCGAGTCGGCGCCTCGACCTTGCCGCAGCCCCGGCATCATCAGGTCGGGAAATCGGTGAGTTTGCCTGTAACAGATGGAAAGTTTCGGCCACCTGTATGTGATCGGCACATGGATGATCCGTGGGGGGCTTAGGCCGGCCGGAAGCCTAACGCGGCGATGGGCTCAGCGATTATCAAAGAGGAGGTACGATGAACCGAAGGTATTGGCGATTACTCAAAGGGGTCTTGTTTGCTGCGGTGATCATGTGGCTTCCTGGCGCATCAGAGGCCGCGGATGGGCAGGCTATGATCAGAGCCGCAAGCACGGAGGCGGATGAGCTGGCGCAGCTCCCAGATGTGAGCGGCCTCCCGGAGCTCCGGCGTGTCGACGAGGACCAGATAGAATCCAGTGAAGCGCCGGCCGGCTACGCCAAGCTTTACTGGAAGGTGAGCAGCTTCTGGTGCGCCACCGGCGGCCGGGTATACATCTACGTAGACGGCAAGCTCAAGGGCTACGCAACCAAATCGGGCACCTACTATGTGGGCCTGGTCTCAAACGCCCACACGCACAAGCTATACGCAAGGGACAGCGACAGCAGCTCGAAGTGGGGTCCGGCCACCTATTACATCTACAGCTACTGGACCAAGTTCACCTGGATTACAAAGTGCTGATCTGAGCTGTAGATCCTCTCATTGTCCACCTCAGCGGGACCCGGTCGCGCTGAGGGGGGGTGTTGGGATGTCCCGCTCGCAAGTGTGGCGGGAACATCGAGCGCCGAGCTTGGAGGAAGTCTCGCGCACGGCAGTCGCCGTGCGCGAGAATCCAGGCTGGCTGCAGGGCTCTCACTCCGCCGCCGTCCATGAGCTATCAACCTGCTGGAAAAACTTCTTGCAGGTGTACGTGAACGTGTACGGCTTGGTTTCCGGGATATTCTGCTTGGGATTGGGATACCAACTCCAGACGCCGATTTCATCCGGGTTCCCCCCGACCGCCTGATACTTCGGCCATCCGGCCATCACATGCTCGTAGAACAACTTGCCGCTTGTCTCGCCGCCCACACCGGAATTGAAGACCAAGCCGAAACGGAGTCCCACGGAGTGCACGTAGTTCTCCAATTCCGCTAGCTTTTTCCACCCCTGGGTCACTGTGCTCTCGTTGTACTCATAGGGCGAGTCGGCATAGACGAACTGGAGCTCCTCTCCTCGCTCCTCGAGGACGGCCAGCACCGTGTCCAGGACCGTCGGAAAATCGCCGTAGTTTGCACCGGGATGATTCGGGTACTGCCCAACACTGTACCACGGCACCGGCTCGATAATCCCGAACTCGACGTCGGGGAGGTGCTGACGGATGGACTTCATGTAGTCAGCGAGCTCGTTGGCTACCTTCGGAATCGTCCATCCGCAGTTACCCCAGTCGCCGTTCTTCATCATCGTATTGATCGCCGAGTCCATCGTGATCAGGTTGATGTGACCTCCAAGCGCGATCCACTTCGACATGTTCTCCCACTCGAGTGCTGCGTGATTCTCGCCAGCCATTGAATCGCAGCCGGAGAACGGCCTCAATCCACCGGCTTCTACGTTTAGAAGGAGACCCTTCTTCGAGACAAACTTGACAGCCTGCTTCATCCCATTCTTCACATCGGGTCGATCGTAGGTCAGGTAATTGACGTGCAGGCTGAACACGTCAATGGTCTTACTGGTTTTGTTCCATTTATTGGGAGGTTTGAAGAGGTTCCAGTAGTTCTTCACCCCTCCGGCAGCACTTGCCCAGTACCGTGTCGTCGATGGCTTCTGACCCTCTGGCCATGACAACGACCCAGCATCAGCGAAACTCCCGCTATCTGTGGAACTGGTTTCCGTGACTGGAAGACTCGAGTCCCCGTCGACGATCTCAGCCAAGCAGGTGCCATCACCGTCGATCCGCGGACGACTCTCGTTGCGCGCGTCGAGATCCGCGGGATGAAGCGAACAGACGAACAGGATTGCGGCCACTTTCGTTGCACACTCGGCGACTGACCTCCGCGTGAACCGCTCGCCACACGGTCCCCGGTCCTCCCGATGTCGCACGTGGGCAGCCTCCTTTTCGAGAATGTCGATGGTTCCTGCATGCCCTCTTCCAACTGTGATCATCACCCACCTCCTTGATCGATCGCCTGGTGAGTATTTGCGGATCTCGTGCCAGGCTGCTTGAGCCATCTTCAGCGAGGCGGGAGTCACGGCGAGTTCACGTTTGCTAACCCGTGCCGCAAGAGCGGTTGCGTTTTCCTAACGCGGCGGAGCCGCAACCAAACAGGCAAGACCCAGGCACGCTGCAAGACCCTTCCGAGCACCTCTCAGGAAAGCAGGAAGTTAGGAGGGCAGGAAGGGGTCTGTTCGATGCCACCCTGCGCTCCGGAGATGACTGCTCCGCTCCTGCATTCCTCCCTTCCTGCTTTCCTGAGAGGGGTTCGGAGGATCTCACCCACTCGAACGTTTTGCCATTTCGTGTCAACACTCA